>DASXDB010000287.1:0-10295 GCA_036490895.1 Gaiellaceae bacterium | reverse complement strand
CCGGAGGACGGCGTGCCCGCGATCTCCGAGATCCCGTCGGCGGTCGACACGATGGTCGTTTCGGCATCGGCGGTCGGGGCGGCGCTCGCCGACCAGGAGCCGGAAGCCCCGCAGGCAGGCATCGGTAGGCGCTTGCTCGCGCTCACGGTGATCGTGGCGCTGATCGCGCTCATCGTCGTCCTCGTCTGGTGGGGGCTCGCCCGCTGATCTCGCTCCGTCCCCGCAACCGAGAGCTCCTCTACCTGCTGCCCGTCGGCGTCCTCACCGGCACCGGCTTCGCGTCCGTCTACATCGCGCGCCAATCGCTCGTCAGCTGGGGATCGCTCGGGTACGCGCTGTTCTTCCTGGCGCTGTATTTCGCGGCGCATCTCGTCGCGCGCTTCGCAGTGCCGGAAGCCGACCCGTATCTCCTGCCGATGACCGGCGTCCTGACCGCGATCGGCGTCACCGAGATCTACCGGCTCGGCCCCGATGACGCGTTCAAGCAAGGCCTCTGGGTCGTCGTCGGCGTCGGCCTGTTCGCGCTGGCGCTGCTCGGCTTGCGGCGCGATTACCGGGCGCTCGAGAACTACAAGTACCTGTTCGGGATCGCGGCGATCGCGCTCCTCTTCCTGCCGCGCGTGCCGGGCCTCGGCACGACCGTCAACGGCGCACGCCTGTGGGTGCGCATCGGCCCGATCCAGTTCCAGCCGGGCGAGTTCGCGAAGATCTTCCTGATCGTCTTCCTCGCCGCGTACCTGCGAGAGAAGCGCGAGGTGCTGGCGCAGGCGCGGCTGAAAGACGTCGGACCGCTGCTTCTGATCTGGGGCGCCTGCATGCTCGTGCTCGTCTCGTCGAACGACCTCGGGTCGGGGCTCCTCTACTACGGGATCCTCCTGTCGATGCTGTACGTCGCGACCGCGCGGCTCTCGTTCGTGATCGTCGGCGTCGTGCTGTTCGTCGCGGGCGGCATCGGCGCCTACGAGAAGGTGCCGCACGTCAAGGAGCGCGTCACGATCTGGCTGCATCCGTGGACGACACAGCCCGTCTACTGCCCGCTGACCGGGACGAAGACGCTGCGCCAGGACTGCCAGAGCTACCAGCTCGTGAAGTCGCTCTACTCGATCGCGAACGGGCGCTTCGGCGGCGCGGGCCTCGGCAAGGGCGTGTTCAACACCACCGACGGCAAGCCGCTGATCCCGTACATCAACACCGACTTCATCTATTCGGCGCTCGCGCAGGAGATCGGGCTGATCGGCTCGGCCGCGCTCCTCCTCGTCTTCATGCTCTTCGTCGCGCGCGGCATGAAGATCGCCCTCCAGGCGCAGGACGGCTTCTCGAAGCTGCTCGCCGCCGGCCTCACGTTCGGGTTCGCGCTGCAGACCTTCATCATCGTGGGCGGCGTGCTGCGCGTGATCCCGCTGACCGGGATCACGCTGCCGTTCGTCTCGTACGGCGGGTCCTCCGTCGTCGCGAACTTCGTGCTGCTCGCGGGCCTCCTCCTCGTCTCCCACCGGGCATCGAGCCAATGAACGCGCAGATCTCCCGCCTCGCGCTCGTCGCGTTGATCCTGCTCGGCTCTCTCGTCGCGGCAACGACGTACTGGCAGGCGTGGGCCGCGAGCAGCCTCGCCGCGAAGCAGGACAACGAGATCCAGCGCGTCGCGCAGTTCCGCATCCGGCGCGGGCTCATCTACGCCTCCGACGGCAAGACGGTGCTCGCAGCCAACCGCGCCGTGAAGCGGGGCGGTCAGACGCTCTACTTCCGCCGCTATCCGACGCACGGCTTCGCGTCGCAGACGATCGGCTATTCGACCCAGGGCCGTTCGCGGGCCGGCATCGAGCGCGACCAGAACGCGTACCTGACGGCGTCGAACGCGAACCTCGGCACGATCTTCGACAAGCTGACCGACAACCTCAAAGGCGCGACGGTCACGGGTAACAATCTGATCCTCAACCTGCGCGTCGGCGTACAGCGCATCGCCGAGACGGCGCTCCGGGGCAAGTGCGGCGCCGCCGTCATGCTCAACCCGAAGACGGGCGCCGTCTACGTGATGGCCTCGTCCCCCAGCTACGACCCGAACAAGATCAACTCCGACGCGGGCTACGCGAGCATCCTCCGCTCGCCGAGCGCATGCCCCGGTTCCACGTCGGCGCTCCTGAACCGCGCGACGCAGGGTCTGTACCCGCCGGGATCGACGTTCAAGACGGTCACCGCGGCGGCGGCCCTCGACGCCGGCACGTTCAAGCCGGACTCGCCGTTCTTCGACCCGGGCTACTGCGTCGAGTACGGGCAGCGCGTCTCGAACGCCGGCAACCCGGAGGCGCCCGAGGCGTTCGGCCACGTCGACTTCCTGCAGGCATACGAGCACTCGATCAACGCCGTCTTCTGCAACATCGGCATGAAGATCGGCGCCGCGAAGATCATCGACAAGGCCAAGGACTTCGGCTTCTACTCGACGCCGCCGATCGAGCTGCCGTCGTCGCAGGTCGAGCCGAGCGGCGAGTACCGCTTCCAGAAGAACGGCCTGCATCTGTTCGACGACCCGCGCCAGATGGATCCCGGGCGGCTTGCGTTCGGCCAGGACAAGCTGCTCGTCACGCCGCTCCAGATGGCGCTCGTCGCGGCCGCGGTCGCGAACGGGGGCACAATCATGGAGCCGCATCTCGTCAAGAAGGTGACGGCACCTGGTGGAAGCAAGACCGTGGCGAAGACGAAGCCGAAGGTGTGGAAGCACGCGATGAAGCCCTCCACCGCGGCGACGCTGAACACGATGATGCAGGCCGTCATCACCGGCGGAACAGCGACGGGTGTGCAGATCCCGGGCGTCACCTGGGCCGGCAAGACCGGCACCGCAGAGACGTGCGACCACTGCAACGTCTACGACGCCTGGTTCATCTTCTTCGCCCCGGCCGACCACCCGGTCGTGGCCGGCGCCGTGGTCATCGAGCACTCGGTCGGCGGGTTCGGCGGCGCAGTGGCCGCTCCCATCGCAAAACAGCTCGTGCAGGCGATCCTGCCCACCCCGTCGAAGTGAAGTACCCGGGTATGAACGTAGACTTGGCGGAGTTCATGAATGAGCGCAGGTGCCGGCTTTGCCGGCGCCGGAGCGGGAAACTCACCGCGCAGCCGGAGGCGGAGCGGTGAGTGCTTCTGACACCCTGATCGGCCGCACCTTCGACACCCGCTACGTGATCGAGCGCAAGCTCGGCTCCGGCGGGATGGCCGACGTGTACCTCGCCGAGGACCAGGAGCTCGGCCGCCGCGTGGCGCTGAAGCTCCTCGACGACCGTCACGCGTCCGACGAGCAGTTCGTCGAGCGGTTCAGGCGGGAGGCGCAGAGCGCCGCAGGGCTCAACCACCCGAGCATCGTCTCGATCTTCGACCGCGGGTACGCCGAGGGCACCTACTACATCGCAATGGAGTACCTCGACGGGCGCACCCTCAAAGAGCTGCTCGTCAAGAACGGCCCCACGCCGGTGCCGATCGCGATCGACTACGCGCGCCAGATCCTCGGCGCACTCGCGTTCGCGCACCGCAACGGGATCGTCCACCGCGACATCAAGCCGCACAACATCGTCGTCGGTGGCGACGGGCGCCTGAAGGTGACGGACTTCGGCATCGCGCGTTCGGGCGCGTCGCAGATGACGGAGGCCGGCTCGATCGTCGGCACTGCGCAATACCTCTCCCCGGAGCAGGCGCGCGGCGCACCGGTCGATCCGCGCTCCGACATCTACTCGCTCGGCGTCGTGCTGTACGAGATGCTCACCGGCAAGGTCCCGTTCAGCGGCGACACGCCGGTGGAGATCGCGATGAAGCACCTGTCGCAGGTGCCGGAGCCGCCGTCGGAGCTGCGCGACGGGATCCCGCACGACCTCGACGCGATCGTCATGCGCGCGCTCGCGAAGGATCCCGAGCAGCGGTACGCAACGGCCGAGGAGATGGATGCGGACCTCGCACGCGTCGCGCGGGGCGTCGCCGTGTCGCGCGAGACCGAAGACGCGATGACGCAGGTGCTGTCCGGCGCGGGGATCTCGACCGCGCAGACGATGATCCAGCGGCCACGGACGAACGTGACGCCGCCGGCGCCGCCCGTCTACCGCCAGCCCGGCTACTACGACTACGACGAGCCGCCGCGCGGCCGCTCGGTCTGGCCGTGGCTGCTCGCGCTCGGGCTGATCATCGCGGGCGGGATCGGCGGCTGGTTCCTGTACACCAAGATCCAGGACCAGCTGAACAAGAACAAGCCGGTCGCCGTTCCCAACGTCCTGCTGCTGGAGCAGGGCCTCGCGAAGCTGAAGGTCACCCAAGCCGGCCTCAGCCCGAAGATCGAGTTCGGCTTCAGCGACTCGGCGGGCAAGGGCACCGTCTACCAACAGGATCCGTCCGACGGAACGAAGATCGCCAAGGGGTCGACGGTCACCCTCACGGTCTCGCGCGGGAAGCCGCGGGTGCCGGTGCCGAACGTCGTCGGGCAGGACTCGAACTCAGCCGTGTCCGCACTCGCCGCCGCCGGCCTGCAATGGAAGATCCGCCAGGTCTACTCCGAGCAGCAACAAGGCACCGTCACCGCGCAGCAGCCGCACGCGGGCGACTCGGTGATCAAGGGCACGGTCATCCACATCAACGTCTCGCGCGGCCTGAAGCCGGTGCCGGTCCCGGACGTGACGGGCCAGCCCTACGAGAACGCGAAGTCGATGCTCGAGGGCAAGGGCTTCCAGGTCATCCGCACCGACATCCAGTCCGACCTGCCGAAGGGCGTCGTCGCCGCCGAGACGCCGTCGGCCGGGACCGACGTCCCCGCCGGCACGAAGATCACACTTTCGGTCTCGAAGGGGCCGGCGACGACACAGGTGCCGGACGTCACGGGCATGAGCCAGTCCGCGGCCGAGTCGCTCATCACGGGCGCGGGCCTGACACCGTCGGTCGTCACGGATCCGGTCACCGATCCGGCGCAGGACGGGATCGTCCAATCGACCGACCCGGCGCCCGGCTCGGACGCGCAGTCGGGCGACGTCGTGATCATCCATGTCGGCCAGTTCCAGCAGGGCACGACCACGACCACCACCACGACGACGCCGTGAGCCGCCGGCGTAGGCTCGACGGAGCCGGTCAAGGAGCGGAGGCACCGGCTTTGCCGGCGCCCGAGCGGGAATGAGGATCGCCGTGATCCTGGGCGGCCGGTCGAGCGAGAACCCGATCTCGATCGCGTCTGCCCGGAGCGTGGTCCGCGCGCTCGAGTCGAGCGGCGACGACGTCCTCGCGATCGAGGTCGACCGGGACGGCCGCTGGCAGCTCGGCTCGGCCGGGCGGCCGGAACTCCCGGCGCGGCTGCCGGGCAAGGAGGTCGCGACGACGCTCTCGGACGTCGACGTCGTGTTCCCGGTGCTGCACGGCCCGTTCGGCGAGGACGGGACGGTGCAAGGGCTGCTCGAGCTCGCGGGTGTGCCGTACGTCGGCGCCGGCGTGCTCGCGTCCGCCCTCTGCATGGACAAGGACGTCTTCAAGGCGGTGCTGCGCGACCACGGCATCCCGGTGACCGAGAACATCACGCTCCGGCTCGGCGACGCGCCGAGGAACCCGTTCGGCTATCCGTGCTTCGTGAAGCCGGCCCGTCTCGGCTCGAGCGTCGGCATCACGAAGGCGCACGACGACGACGAGCTGCGCCGCGGCGTCGAGCTCGCGTTCGAGCACGACGAGAAGGTGCTGGTGGAGCGGTTCGTGTCGGGCATCGAGGTGGAAGTCGGGGTGCTCGGGAACCTGAAGCCGTTCGCGTCGCTGCCGGGTGAGATCGTCGTCACGCACAACGAGTGGTACGACTTCGAGGCGAAGTACGACGAGGGCGAGATGGACCTGATCGTCCCGGCACGCATCACCGAAGAGCAGGTCGAGCGTGCGCAGGAGCTCGCAGTGCGCGCGTTCGTCGCAACCGACTGCGAAGGAATGGCGCGCGCCGACATGTTCGTGCGCGACGACGGCGAGGTGCTCGTGAACGAGCTGAACACGATTCCCGGCTTCACTGCGACAAGCGTCTACGCGCGGCTGTTCGAGGCATCGGGGGTCCCGTACCCGCAGCTGCTGCAGCAGCTGGCCGATCTCGCGGTGGAGCGCTTCGAGCGCCGCCGAGCGCTGCGGTTTTGACGGCGCCGAAGTCCCCGCACCCTCCGGACGTCGACCCCGACGAGAACCCGCGGGCCGATCTCGACGACGCGATCGACGTGCGCCTCGAGAACGCGGACTTCTCCAACCGGCGGTTGCTCCGCAGCTCGGTCCGCCGCATCGAGCTCCACCTCTGCCGTCTGACCGGCGTCGAGCTGGCGGAGGCGACCTGGAACGACGTCGTCCTCACGGAGTGCCGCGCCGATCTCGCCGGGTTCCGGCACGCGAAGCTCAGGCGCGTCGTGTTCCGCGAGTGCCGGCTCGAAGAGGCGGAATTCGCCGGCGCTGCGCTCACCGACGTCGTGTTCGACCGGTGCGAGCTTCGCCGTGCGTCGTTCGCAGGCTGCACGGTCGAGCGGGTGGAGCTCTCCGGGTGCGACCTGACCGAGCTCGTGGGCGTCGAGTCGCTGCGCGGAGCCCGGATGCCGTGGGACGACCTGCTCCAGAACGCGCCGCTCTTCGCGCAGGGCCTCGGCATTCAGGTGCTCGCCGACGAGTGAATCTCTGGCGGCTCCATCGCGTCCCGTTCCCCGACATGTCGAGGTACGCGGACGAGTTCGACGCGCTGATCGCTGCGACCCCCGACGGCGGCACTGTCGACTACGCGGTTGATGCACCACGCTGGTGGTTCCTGCACCACCTGATCCGCCACGGGCACGTCCTGCACGGCTCGAACACCACGACGATCGACGAGTTCGAGCCGCGCGGAAACTTCGACGCGCACAATGTCCGGCACGTCGAAGGCGTGTTCGCCTCGGACGATGCGATCTGGCCGATCTACTTCGCGACCGCGGACCGGACGGGAGGACGGCGCGGCCTGATCAACTGGTGCGAGCACGTCGGGAACGGCGCGCGGTACGTGTTCGCGCTCGAAGGCACGCCCTCGTGGGTCGACGGCATGGTCTACGCGCTGCCGAGCGCGACGTTCGAAGCGACGCCGTCGTCCCGCGAGCTCGTCAGCGTCGTCGCGGTCCGGCCACGGCTGCGCGTGCCGGTCGCGCCGAGCGACTTCCCGCTGCGCGAGCGGACGATCGGCTTTCGGAGGGGCGAGTCGGTCCGGCGCGTCCGGCTCCGGCACGCCCTCCGGCTCAAGTAACAGTCCGTTACAGAGCTCAGTTCGCGGAGACCTCGTCGATGTGCGCGTTGTCGAAACCGGCGCCGAGCTCCGTGATCCAGATTACGTAGTAGCGGTACGCGCCCCCGCCGATCGTGTACTCCGCCTGCTCGCCCGCGACCGTCTGCGACGCGCCGACGACGGCGTCGAAGGGGCCGTTCGGGGCGTTCCCTGCCAGGATCTCGGCGGTCAGGCCGGGCGTCGACGTCGTGAACCCGACCTGGTGGAGGTCGACCCGCCTGCCCGCGTCGAGGACGAGGCCGACACCCGCCTTGCCGAGGCTCGGCGCCGTCCGATAGCTCTCGGTCGTCCAGTACGTGCTCTGCTCCCCATCGCTCGCCTTCGGGGCGTCGGCATCGTGCTCGCCGTCGCCGCCGATCGGGTCGTAGGCGGTGATCGCGCGGAGGTGGACGGCGCCTCCCGAGCTCCCGCCGCTCGGCGAGCCGCCGTTGCCGTTCCGGAGGATCAGCACGGCTCCCACCGCGACGGCTCCGGCCAGGACGACCAGCGCCACGATGAGCGGCCACGCCGAGAACCGCGGGCGGCGCTGCCGCCGCACGGCCGGTCGAGGAGCCACCTGCGTTCCGGCCGCCTGGAGCTCGGCGAGGCACGCCTCGAGCTCCGCGCAGAATGCATCCATGGTCGGGAACCGGTCCTCCGGCCGCTTCGCCATCGCCCGGCGGACGGCCTCGTCGACCCGAACCGGCACGTCGGGTCGCTTCTCACGCACGGACGGGGGGTCCTCGTTGATGTGCCGCATCGCGACCGCAACGAAGTTCTCACCCGGGAACGGCACCTCGCCGGTCAGCAGCTCGTAGACGACCACGCCGAGCGAGTAGACGTCCGTGTGCTCGTCCACGCGCTGGCCCTGCGCTTGCTCCGGCGCGATGTAGTCGGACGTGCCGAGCACGGTTCCCGTCTGCGTCATCCCATGCTGGACGTTCAGCGACCGCGCGATCCCGAAGTCGGTCACCTTCGCGCGGCCGTCGCCGTTCAGAAGAACGTTCTGCGGCTTCACGTCGCGGTGGATGAGCCCCTGCTGGTGCGCGAACGCGAGGCCGCGTGCAATCTGTATGGCGAGCTCGAGCGCGTTCGGGACCGGTGCAGGCCCGCGACGCTCGATCAAGCGCTTCAGGTTCTCACCTTCGACGTACTCGAACACGATGAACTGACGGTCCTCGTGCTCGCCGCGGTCTATGACGGTGACGACGTTCGGATGTGAGAGCGCCGCGACCGAGCGCGCCTCGCGCTTGAAGCGCTCGACGTAGTCGTCGTCTCCGGAGTACTGCTGGTGGAGGATCTTCAGCGCGACCTTGCGATCGAGTAGGCGATCGTGCGCGCGGAAGACGCTCGACATCCCTCCAGTGCCGACGAGCTCCTCGAGCTCGTACCGGTCGGCGAGAACGTCCCCAACCATCCGGGGCTGAGCCTACCCCCGCCCGATCTGCCTAAAGCGCGGCGTCGAGTGCCTGTTCCCAGGCATCGAGGGCCTCGTCCAGCTCGGCGTCGCCGATCACGAGCGGCACCAGCACGCGGATCGCGTTCCCGGTGACCCCGGCCTTGAGCAGCAGCAGCCCGCGCTCCAGCGCAGCCTGCACGACGGCGGACGCGAGCTCGGCGTCGGTCAGCTCGATCGCGAGCATGGATCCGAGCCCACGCACCTCGCGGATCGCCGGCCACCTGCTCTGCCACGCGAGCATGCGAGTGCGGATCGTGTCCCCGATCGCCGACGAGCGCTCGACGAGCCCCTCGTCCTCGATCACGTCGAGGACCGCGAGCGCCGCCGCCTGGGCGACCGGGTTGCCGACGTAGGTGCCGCCGACTCCACCCTCCTGCGGAGCGTCCATGATCGCCGCCTTCCCGAGCACGCCGGAGAGCGGGATTCCCATCGCGATCGACTTCGCGACCGTGATCAGGTCCGGCGTGACGCCGAAGTGCTCGATCGCGAAGAAGCGGCCGGTGCGGGCGAAGCCGCTCTGCACCTCGTCGCAGACCATCACGATGCCGTGCTCGTCGCAGATCGCGCGGACGCCCTCGACGAACGCCCGGGTCGCCGGGATGAAGCCGCCCTCGCCTTGAACGGGCTCGAAGACGATCGCGGCGACGTCCTCCGCGGCGACGAGCGTCTTGAACGCCCCGCGGATCGCATCGACGTCGTTGAACGGCACGCGGTACACCTCCGGCGCGAACGGACCGAGCCCTTCCTTGTACGGCCGCGTCTTCGACGTCAGTGCGAGCGACAGATAGGTGCGTCCGTGGAACGCGCCCTCGAAGCCGATGACGGCGGATCTGCCGGTGTACGCCCGCGCGAACTTGACCGCGTTCTCGACCGCCTCGGTGCCGGCGTTGAAGAACGCCGCCTTCGCCGGACCGCCGAGCGGAGCCAGCGCGAGCAACCGCTCGGAGAGCGTCGCGTAGACCTCGTACGGAACGACGGTGAAGTCGGTGTGGGAGAAGCGGTCGAGCTGCTCCTGGGCCGCCTGAACGACGTGCGGGTGCGCGTGGCCCACGTTCAGGCAGCCGACGCCGCCCGCGAAGTCGACGAACGTGTTGCCGTCCACGTCGGTCAAGGTGGCGCCGCGAGCCTCTGCTGCTGCGATCGGGAAGGTGATCGAGAGCGGCGCCGCGACGCTGGTCCGCAGGCGCTCCAGGATCTCCCGCGACCGGGGGCCGGGGATCTCGGTCTTCAGCTCGATTGCGCGCGTGGCAGCCATGGCGGACCGAGCGTAGCGAAGCCGCCGGGCCGGTCGCTCTCCGGAGGACCGGTGCCGCGGCGCGGGTCGTGACGTTTTTGCCCCGCGCACGGAGACGCTTTCGCTAGCTTCCCGCGGGGCATGAGCGGAACGGTCAACGAGACCGCCACCTGGTGGGCGGAGACGCATGCGAACGACAGCGACGTCCTCGTCGCCTACTTCAGCATGGAGTTCGGGGTCGACACCCGCCTCGCGATCTACTCGGGCGGGCTCGGAGTGCTGGCCGGCGACCATCTCAAGGCAGCCGCCGAGCTCGGAGTGCCGCTCGTCGCGGTCGGCCTGTTCTATCG
>DASXDB010000286.1:0-6557 GCA_036490895.1 Gaiellaceae bacterium | reverse complement strand
GACTAAGTTGCGGCAGCGGCTCTCGCATCAGGAGGGCTTCACGCTGATCGAGCTCCTGATCGTCATCGTGATCATCGGGATCCTGCTGGCGATCGCAGTGCCGTCGTACCTCGGCTTCAAGGACCGCGCCAACAAGCGTGCGGCCCAGTCGAACCTGCGTGAGTCGGTTCCGACTGCCGAGGCGTTCTACAGCGACGCCGGCACGTACGTCGGCCTCACCCACGCCAAGATGCTGTCGATCGACACCGGTCTCCAGAAGGACGTCAGCGTGACGGCAGCGACCGCCAGCGGCTACTGCCTGAACGACAGCGTCGGCGGCCAGGACTGGTCGGTCGCAGGCCCCGGTGCCGTCTGGCACAAGAACCTCACCTGCGCGGCCCCGGCCGTCAGCGTCAACGCCTAACGGCGAACGCGCAGGACGAACGCGGGTGGCCGGCCGATCCGGCCGGCCACCCGGTTCCACCGACAGCACTCAAGCGCAACGCCCAAGGAACCGATAACGCGGTGACGAAGGAGGCGAGCCTTTCTCCTTCGGACCACAAACCCAGATACCTGCGGACGGAGAACCAAGGTGACCACTACCCCCCAATCAATTGACGAGCTCCTGACCGTGATGGTCGAGCGGGACGCCTCGGATCTCCACATGACCGCCGGCTCCCCGCCCGTCATCCGCGTCAACGGGCGGATCGAGCGCCTCCTCGACTACGACAAGCTCTCCCCGGAGGAGACGCGCTCGCTCATCTACCGCATCATCTCGACGGAGCAGCAGAAGAACCTCGAGACGAAGCGGAGCCTCGACTTTGCGCACTCGATCCCCGGTTTGGCGCGCTTCAGGGTCAACGCGTACTTCCAGCGCGAAAGCCTCGCCGCCGCCTTCCGCATGATCCCCGCACGCATTCGCTCTCTCGAAGAGATCAACATGCCGACGCGGCTCTACGAGCTCGCAGAGCAGCCGCGTGGTCTCGTCCTCGTCACCGGGCCGACCGGTTCGGGTAAGTCGACGACGCTGGCCGCGCTGCTCGCGCACGTCAACAAGACGCGGCACGAGCACATCCTGACGATCGAGGACCCGATCGAGTTCCTGCACTGGCACGGGTCGTGCATCGTCAACCAGCGCGAGCTCGGTCCCGACGCGCTCACGTTCGCGGACGCTCTCCGGGCCGCGCTTCGTGAAGACCCCGACGTGATCCTCGTCGGCGAAATGCGCGACCTCGAGACGATCTCGACGGCGCTCACCGCTGCCGAGACCGGCCACCTTGTCTTCGCGACGCTGCACACGCAGAGCGCCCCGCAGACGATCGACCGCGTGATCGACGCATTCCCGGCCGCCCAGCAGGGGCAGATCCGGGTGCAGCTCGCGGCGACGCTCCAGGGCATCGTCACGCAGAACCTCGTGCCGACGGCCGACGGCCGCGGCCGCGTCGCAGCGCTCGAGATCCTCGTGCCGGACGACGCGGTTCGGAACCTCATCCGGCAGTCGAAGATCGAGCAGATCTACTCGGTCATGCAGACCAGCACGGGTCGCGGGATGATGACGATGGAGCAGTCGCTCGCGGACCTGGTCCAGCGGCGGGTCATCTCCACCGACATCGCGTATTCGCGCTCGTCCAGGCCGGATCAGCTCCAGGGCATCCTCGAGCGCGCCGGCGTCCAGGACGTGAAGGACTTCAGCATGCAGCCGACCGTTCCGGCGGCCGGTCTCTCCGATGTCGGCCTTCGATTGGCAGGTGAGAACTAAGCCATGGACATGAAGAAAGAGCTCAAGCTCTCGGATCTGATTCCGAAGCGGAAGCCCGGCGGGGCGTCGAAGCCCGGCAAGGCGGTCGCAAAGAAGAAGAAGGCGAAGCAGGACTACGTCGGCGTGAAGGTCGGCGCGTCCCAGATCGCCGCTGCCGAGGTGCACAACAACGGCGGCGCGAAGCTCGTCAAGCTCGCGCGCGAGCCGCTCGAGGCCGGCGTCGTCGTCGGCGGCGAGGTCCGGGACATCCCGGCGCTCGCCCGTGCGCTCGACGAGTTCTTCAAGAAGCACGAGCTGCCGCGCAAGGGCGTCCGTCTCGGGATCGGCACGAACCGTGTCGGTGTCCGCGTCCTGGACGTCGACGGGATCGACGACGAGAAGCAGCTCGCCAACGCCGTCACCTTCCGCGCCCACGAGGCGCTGTCGATCCCGATGGACCAAGCCGTCATGGACTACCACGTCGTCGGCTCGCAGACGCTCGACGGTGGCAACGTCTCGCATCGCGTGATCCTTGCCGCCGCATACCGCGAGCCCATCGACCATTTCGCAGCGGCGTTCGACGCCGCCGAGATCCAGCTCGATGCGATCGACGTCGAGGCGTTCGCGCTCCTGCGCGCCGTCGCGCCGCCGTCCTCCTCGTCGGATGACGAGCGGGCCGCGGTCGTCGCGCTGGCTCTCGGCTTCGATCGCACCACGCTCGCGATCTCGGACGGCAAGGTGTGCGACTTCACCCGCGTGCTCGAGTGGGGCGGCGGGCGGCTCGACGCCGCCATCGCCCGCGAGCTCGGCGTCACGACGGAAGAGGCGGAGGAGATCAAGCTCGGCCTCTCGCTGAACGACGACGATCCGGCGAATGCTCGGGCGCGGAACGCCGTCAAGCACGAGCTCACCACGCTTTCCCGCGAGCTCGTTGCCTCGCTTCAGTTCTACCAGGCGCAGCCCGACTCGCTCGCGCTCTTGGAGATCCTGGTCACCGGCGGTACCACGCGGATGCCCGGGTTCGTCGAAGAGCTCGAGCGGCTCGTGCGTGCGCGCGTTCGGCCCGCCGACCCGCTGGGCGCGGTTTCGGCCGATGCCAACATCAGCGCGCGGAACGACCTCGCGTCGCTGGCGATCGCGATCGGATTGGGGGTGGATCGGTAATGGACGCCGTCAATCTTCTTCCTGTCGACTACCGCGAGCGCAAGCGGAAGCGCACTTCGCCGACCGACAATCTCGACGGGCGCACGACGCTCCGGATCGGCGGCGCTGTCGCCGGTGTCTTCGTCGTGCTCCTCGGCGGCCTCTTCTACTGGGAGCACCGCCAGGTGCAGAACAAGCAGAAGGAGCTCGCGAACAGCAAGGCGCAGATCGCAGCGGTTCAGCCGCAGATCGACACGATCAAGACCGCGCAGGCGGCGATCTCCGGACGGCTCGACGTCGCCCGGACGCTCACCAGCTCGCGGATGAACTGGGACCGCGCACTGAACGACTTCGCGCGGATCATCCCGACCAACTCGTTCCTGACCAGCATCCAGATGACCGCTCCGGTGACGGCGGCGGCGACTGCAGCGGCGCAGACTGCGGCCGCGACTGCAGCAGCCACCCCGACCAGCACCGACGGGACGAGTGAGCCGGCTGCACCCGTTGCCGCGCCCACCGTCTCGACGCTGACACTGGCCGGCACTGCGCCGAGCACCCCGGGCGTCGCTCTGGTGATGGACAGGCTGTCGCTCCTGCCGTGGCTCAGCAACGTCACGCTGACGTCGGCGACGCGGCAGGACCAGAGCGGATCGAACGACTTCAATCTGACGGCGAATGTTGCGGAGGCTCACTGATGACCCGGATGAATGGACTCATGGGCGTGGTCGTCAGCTCGGCGGCCGTCCTCGCCGTCGTGATCGTCGGCTGGTTCTTCTTCGTCTCGCCTCAGCGGTCGAAGGCCGATCGCATCGGCGTGCAGGCCGACGCAGCGCACTCGGAGCTCCTGAGTGACGAGCAGCTGATCGCGTCTGCGAAGCGCCAGAACACGCTCGGTTCGGCGAAGGCCGCTGAGCGGGCGCTGCCGGACGACCCGAAGGTCTCGGAGATCCTGCGCCAGCTCACCGGGTTCGCGGCGGAGTCGCGGACGGAGCTCGACAACATCGCGCCGGGTACGGCGCTCCCGGTCGGCAACGCCCAGGCTCTCCCGATCACGCTTACCTTCAAGGGCCGCTACTTCGGCCTGCAGAAGCTGCTGAAGTTGATGCGTCAGAGCGCGAGCGTCTCGGGCAACAAGATCGTGGCCAAGGGTCGTCTCTACACCGTCGACAGCATCACGTTCACGGGTGGGCAGCCCGCCGGGAACGTCCAGGGCAGCAGCGGGGGCTCGACTGCGGACATCCAGGCGTCGATCACGCTGAACGCGTTCGTGTACAAGGCCGCCCCGGTAGTGACGCCCACCGACTCCACGACCGCGACAGCAGCCGCACCGACGAACTGATGACGTCCACCGCTGCGAGAAGGACGAAGGCAGCCGCCGCGGCGCAGCAGCGTGCGGCGAAGGAACGGCGGCAGCGTTACATGGTCGTCGGCCTCGTCGCGCTGCTCGCCGTCGTGCTCGCGATCGAGGTGCCGAAGCTCATGAAGACGGGGAGCGGCGCGACGATCACGGCTCCCCCCGCGGCGGTGACCCCGGCTCCGGCCGTGCCGACCGCCGACCAGGCGCAGGAGTCGAAGGCGCTGAAGGCTGCGCTCAAGCAGCCTCCGCGAGATGTGTTCGCCGTGCAGACGACGGATGCCCCGACGACGCTCGGCAGCGTCGCCACGCCTCCGGGCCTGCACGACCCGTTTGCGTCGCCCAAGAGCTCGGAGGCGGCGGTCGTTCCGACCACGCCGACGGCTCCGCCGAAAACGCCGCAGCTGCCGGGCAAGATCGTCCTCGGTACCCCTGGGGCCGGCAAGGTCGCCGTGACCGGGTGGATCGTGATCCTGGCCTCCATCCCGACGGCGGCGGGTGAAAGCTCCGCGACATCGTTCGCGACGACCGCTGGGAAGGCCGGGCTCGGCAAGATCTCGGTGTTGAACTCCTCGAATCGCCGGCCGCTTCGCGGCGGCTTCTGGGTCGTCTACACCGGCCCGTTCACGAGCCTCACGCAAGTCAGCTCTGCTGCCGACAAGGTCCACAAGTCCGGCTTCACGAGCGCCTACATCCGCGAGCTGATCGTCTACAAGGCGAAGCCCGCAGCCAAGACCACGTCAAAGAAGAAGAAGTAGCGAGGAGTCATGGCCGAGTTCGCATACGACGCAATCAACGCGCAGGGCATGCTCACCTCCGGCGTGATCAGCGCCCCGGACGTCTCCAGCGCGCGTGAGCAGCTCCAGGCGCGCGGGCTTCTGCCGAGCAGCCTGGCCGAGCGCGCAGCCGCCGGCGAGGAGACGTTCGGCAGCATGTTCAAGAAGGTCAAGCCGAAGTCGCTACAGGTCTTCGCGCGCCAGCTCGCGACGATGATCGAGGCGGGCGTCAGCGTCGTCGCCGCGCTCGTGACCCTCGAGGAGCAGACGGACGACAAGTACCTGCAGGAGGTTGTCGGTGAGGTCCGGGCGGACGTCGAGTCCGGAATGATCTTCTCGCGCGCGCTGGCCAGGCACCCGAAGGTGTTCGATCGCCTCTTCGTCGCCATGGTTGCCGCGGGTGAGTCGTCGGGAACCCTGGACATCGTGCTCGACCGCGTCGCGACGCAGATCGAGAAGGCGACGAAGCTCAAGCGGCGCGTCAAGGGTGCGATGGTCTACCCGATCGTCGTCATCTCGTTCGCGTCGCTCGTCCTCACCTTCATGCTCATGTTCATCGTCCCGGTGTTCCAGAAGGTGTTCGACGAGCTGAACGGACAGCTGCCGACGCCGACGCGAATCATCATCGGGATGTCGAACGCGCTTCGCGGCTACTGGTTCATCATCTTCCCGACGATCGGCCTGATCATCTACATGATCCGGCGGTTCAAGCGCACGCCGGAAGGCACGCGCATGTGGGACCGGTTCAAGCTGCGCGTCCCGATGAAGATCGGCGACGTGGTGCAGAAGATCGCGCTCGCCCGCATCTCGCGCACACTCGCCACCCTGGTGGCGGCGGGCGTCGACATCATCACGGCACTCGACATCGCGGCCGGCACCGCTGGCAACTGGGTGCTCGAGACGGCGCTGCAGCACACCTCGCAACGAGTCCACGATGGCGTCCCGATCAGCGTCCCGCTGGCAGAGGACGAGAACTTCCCGCCGATGGTCAGCCAGATGGTGAAGATCGGTGAGGAGACGGGAGAGCTCGACAAGATGCTCGGCAAGATCGCCGACTTCTACGAGGACGAGGTCGACGCGAGCATCGAGTCGCTCACGTCGATCATCGAGCCGCTGCTCATGATCTGCGTCGGAGCCATGGTGGGAGCCATCGTCATCTCGATGTACCTCCCGATGTTCAAGCTCCTCACGCTGATCAAGTAGGGCGGGCGGGCGCGGCGCGGGCGCGGCGCCCGGCCGGGGGGCGGCGGCGGCGGGCTCAGGCCGCAGCCAGCTCGCGCAGCCGCGCCGCTCGGGCCGGTTCGTTGCCTTCCGAGACGAGCTCGAGCGCCAGGCGTGCCTGTTCGGCTGACTCGTCGAGGCGGCCGAGCGCGGCGTAGTCCTCGGCGAGCTCCTCGTGGAAGTACGCGTCCTCCACACCTGCCTCGGTCGCCCAGGCGACGCAACGCTCGAGCGCGGCTGCCGCCTCGTCCGGGCGTCCAAGCGCCCGCAACGCCTTGCCGACCGAGTAACGAGCGACCTCGAGAGGGTACGGGCGCGGGTCGTCACGTTCGCGCGACGCGAGCGC
>DASXDB010000285.1:0-9370 GCA_036490895.1 Gaiellaceae bacterium | reverse complement strand
CTACTCGTCCGACCTCGCGAAGGGCTTCGACAGCCCGATCATCCACGTCAACGCCGACGATCCCGAAGGCTCGATCGCCGCCGCCCGGCTCGCGATGGCGTACCGCCGGCGCTTCGGGCAGGACGTCGTGATCGACCTCGTTGGCTACCGCCGGTTCGGTCACAACGAGCAGGACGAGGCCGCCTACACGCAACCGCTCATGGTCGAGCAGATCAACGCCCATCCGAGCGTGCGCGAGCTCTACGAGGAACAGCTGATCGAGGAGGGCGTTCTCACACGCGAGGAGGCCGACGGGCTCGTCAGCGACGTCGAGTCCGCGCTGCGAGCTGCGCACGACCGGCTCAAGGCGTCGTTCGCCGAGCCGCAGGAGATCGATCACGGCGCGGTCGGTCACTCCGGCACGGCGGCGATCGACACGGCTGTGCCGAGCGCGACGCTCGAAGGGCTGAACGAGGAGCTCCTGGGCACGCCCGACGACTTCACCGTGCACCCGAAGCTCGAGCGGCAGCTGGAGCGCCGCCGCGGCGCGATGACCGGCGGCGGCATCGACTGGGGCCATGCCGAGGCGCTCGCGTTCTCGTCGTTGCTCGTCGAGGGCATCCCGATCCGGCTGACCGGACAAGACGTGCAGCGCGGAACGTTCGCGCAGCGCCACCTGGTCCTCCACGACGCGAACACCGGCGAGACGTTCACGCCGATGCAGCATCTCGACGATGCGTCGGCGTCGTTCGAAGTGTTCAACTCACCGCTCTCCGAGTACGCATGCCTCGGGTTCGAGTACGGCTACTCGGCCGCTGCGCCTGAGGCGCTGGTGCTGTGGGAGGCGCAGTACGGCGACTTTGCGAACGGCGCGCAGATCGTCATCGACCAGTTCATCTCGTCCGGATTGTCGAAGTGGCGCGAAACCTCGCGCCTGACGCTGTTGCTCCCGCACGGATACGAAGGCAACGGCCCCGAGCACTCGAGCGCGCGCCTCGAGCGATTCCTGCAACTCGCGGCGCAGGAGAACTTGCGCGTCGCGAACTGCACGACCGCCGCGCAGTACTTCCATCTCTTGCGCCGGCAGGCGCTCGATGCGACGGCGCGCCCGCTCGTCGTCGTCACGCCGAAGGGGCTCTTGCGTCTGAAGGACGCGACGTCGACGATCGGTGAGTTCGTGGGCGGCGGGTTCCGTCCGGTGATCGACGACGCCCGTCTCGACAAGCGCCGGGTGGAGCGGCTCGTCCTGTGCAGCGGCAAGATCTACTACGACATCGTCGGCCACGAGGCGTACGCCGCCGCGGGCGAGCGCGTCGCCGTCGCGCGGATCGAGCAGCTGTATCCGTTCCCGACGGAGGCTGTTGCTGCGCTCGTCGCGTCGTACCCCTGGCTCGAAGAGGTCGTATGGGCGCAGGAGGAGCCGCAGAACATGGGTCCGTGGCGGTCGATCCGCCATCGGCTGGAGGAAGCTGCCTCCGGCCGCCGCTTGAGCTTCGTCGGACGGCCGTGGCGCGCAAGCCCGTCCGAGGGCTACCCGACCGCGCACCTGGTCGAGCAGGACCGCATCGCGCGGGCAGCAGTCACGCGATGAGTGAAGTCGGCTCGCGGCGATGAGCTCGTGCGCGTCGAGTTCGACGACGTCCAGACAACCGTGAGCGACGACGTCGCCGTCCTGTCGGCGTTCGTGACGTTATCCGGTCTCTCCGCCGACGGCGAGGAGCTGCGGTCCATGAACAACCGACTGACGTGGGGCCTCCGCAAGGCGGACGGCACCTGGAAGGTCGTGCACGAGCACACGTCTGCGCCGGTCGACATGACGACCGGCAACGTCGATCTCAAGCGCTGATCGCTACGGCCGGCGGCGGCGACGCGCTGCGACAGCCTGCTTCGCGAGGCGCGGCCCGTGCTTCCGTGCTTGTGACACGACCCACTTGCGCTGTCGCTTCGGCAGCCGCCGCCACAGATCCCACAGTGTGAGCGCGGTTCCGACCGGGCCGAGCCGACGAGAGAGCTTTACGCGGGCCATGTGACGCGCATTGTGCCTGGCGGTCGGTGTTCATGAATCGAAAGATCGTCTAACATTTCCCCTCTGAGAGAAATGGCGTCGGAGCAGGAGGATTTCATGGCCGTCGACACCGCGTCGATGTTCGCGCAGGTCATTCAAGAACATCTGGAGTTGAAGCGGAGGAACGCTGCGCTCGAGCACGAGATGCCGCTCGACCGATACCTGACCGCCGACCCCTTCGAGAATCATCCGCTCTTCAAGACGGAGGAGCAAGCGCGCTTCGAGGACACCATGGACGGTGTTCAGGGGATCGAAGCCGAAGAGACGCGCCTCGACTGGCCGACGACGGACGACACGTTCATCTCCGCGCCGGCGGTCGATCCCGACGCCACTGTCGAAGCAGTTCTCCCTGACGCAGCCGATGCCGACCAGCCGTCCGACGAGAACCTCTGGACGCGCTCGCGCGACTTCGACTGGGGCGACTAGCCCCGGATCTCACCGCCGGAAGTTCGGCCCGACTCACGGCTGCGACAACCTGGCCCACAGGTTGTCGAGCATCCGCTTGACCGGCCAGAACGTGGACGACCCGCCGAAGTCGAGCGCGCCCGCCGCGAACACCTTCGCGCCTTCCGGCGTCTCGTAGTAGCTCATCTGCGCGGTGATCCCGGGACCGAGCAGATCCGGGATCTGCGCGACGACGACCGTGCCCGGAGGCGAGTCCGGCGTCGTCGAGTCGATCTCGATCCCGTAGCCGCCGACGAACTGCCCGAACGTGGAGCCGTCGGTGAGCCCGGTGCCGTCCCACAGCCACGGCGTCTCCGCTGCGTTCTGCACGCTGAACACGCCCTGCTTCTGCCCGTCGTCGTTCGCCCGGTACTGGACGCCGATCAGCCGCGCCTCCGGCCGGCCCGCGACCCGCCACTGCCCGACCTTCCGCAAGACCCGCCCTTCCTCGTTCACCTTCCAGAAGAAGTTGTTCGCGGAGAGGAACATCAGATTGCCGCCGAGGTCGCGGAAGCGCTCGATGTCGTCGTACTCGTGCGTGGTCACGTACTCCTCGTGCCCCTCGAACACGATCAGGTCGTAGTCCTGCCCGAGCTCGTCGCCGTTCGGGATGAGATCGAAGTCGGAATCGGAGATGAACTCCGCCGACTTGCCGGACCAGTACAACCAGTGCAGGAACGGCAGGTCGTAGCGGTAGAAGCGCGGTGGCACACCGCGGGCGATGTAGGTGCGCGAGAGGCTGACCGCGCCGTTCGGCGGGCCGGCGTACCAGGTGTCGCCGTACCCGTTCCCGTCGACGTCCTGAAAGTTGTACGCCTGCCACGTGTTCGTCGGCAGCACGACGAGCACCCGGCTGGTCGCTCCGAGGACGGTGGGCCGCACGACGAACGGCGCGTAGCCGACGCGGCCGTCCGGCCCTGCGAGGGACGCGTAATAGAGCCCGCTCGGCAGGTTCGGGATGCGCACGGTGATTGTGCGCGGCTTGCTCTGGTACTTCGCCATCGTGATCTCGATCGGCGGCTGGCCGGTGTCGACACCTGCGAACTGGTTGTCGGCGTACGTCACGATCTTCTCCGGGCCCGATTGGAAGAACCTCAGCTCCAGCGAGGGCTCGTCGCTCGCGATGTGCAGCGCAGCCACCTGGCCCGGCGCGTAGTTCGGCCGCGCGAAGCCGGCGTCGATTCCCTGGATCCTGACGACCGGCCCGCGGGGGTATCGCCCGACGAAGGCATTCGGCGATCCGTACACGGTGCGCCGTCCGTTCTTGCCCTCGACCGTCGTCCGAACGAGGTACGTCCGCGGGTTCTGGTTCTCCAGCGGCGCCCAGACCATCGTGTGGGCGCCGGCAGGGAACGACTCCGTCAGCGTGTAGACGACCTGCGGCACCTTGACGGTTCGCGTGACGTCCATCGTCACGGTCGCCGGCGCCTTCAGGCGGAAGTGGATGCGCGCGACGTCGCGGAAGCCGTCGCCGTTCGGGCTGACCGTCGTCAGCAGGCTCGAGTCACCGGCGAACGGCGTCGACCCGTTGTCGATCCTCAGATCGAGCAGCTGCGGCGCCGCCGGCTTGTGGCTCTCAGCGTGCGCAACCCCCGCGACGAGAAACGCCGCGAGGGCGGCCAGGGCGAGGCGGCGCACCCGCCCAAGGCTAGCTACGCCGTGCGCTGGTCCAACTCGTTCGCCTTGCTCGTCAGCGCGGCGAATCCGGCCTGCAGGACGTCGTTCACCCCGGCCGTCGCGAGCGTCCACGTGAGCAGCCGCCCGAACCTCGGGGCGATGATCTGCGTCGCCGCGAGCCCGCCCGCGATCCACGTGCCGATGCAGCGCGAGCACGTGACGAGCTCGCCGATCGCCTGTCGCAGGTCGCCCGTCTCGACGGGCTCCTCGTCGCCCTCCTTCGCCCGGCCCTCGACGAACGGCTCGCGGAGGAAGCTCGTCACCTCGTCGCGCGAGACCGTTCGCGCGGCCTTGAACGTCGCGAGCCCGAGCACCACGAGATCGAGTGTCGACTGCTCGCGGGCGTCGCGGTCGAGCAGCTTCGCGACGCCGCCCGCCGCCGCGAGGCCGCCGACGAACGTCGACATGATCCCTGCGTAGGCGGTGTAGGGCGGGGTCGTCTGCATCGCCATGACGAGTACCCTGTCCGTTCGTGGCGCCGCTGAAAACATCGTCGTCCTACGCCCCCACCGGCGACCAGCCGCAGGCGATCGAAGCCCTGTCGTCCGGGCTGCGCGCAGGCGAGCGCTACCAGACGCTGCTCGGCGCGACCGGGACCGGCAAGACGGCGACGATGGCCTGGATCATCGAGCAGGTTCAGAAGCCCGCGCTCGTCATCGCGCACAACAAGACGCTGGCCGCGCAGCTCTGCAACGAGTTCCGCGAGTTCTTCCCGGCGAACGCGGTCGAGTACTTCGTCTCCTACTACGACTACTACCAGCCGGAGGCATACGTTCCTCAGGCCGACCTCTACATCGAGAAGGACAGCTCGCGGAACGACGACATCGACCGGCTGCGCCATGCGGCGACGTCGAGCCTCCTTTCGCGACGGGACACGATCGTCGTCGCGTCCGTGTCGTGCATCTACGGCCTCGGCTCGCCGGAGGAGTACGAGAAACGGCTCGTGTTCCTGGCCGTCGGCGAGTCGACGGACCGCGATCTCGTCCTGCGGAAGCTGATCGACATCCAGTACGCGCGCAACGACACGCTGCTCGGCCGGGGGCGGTTCCGGGTCAAGGGCGACATGGTCGAGATCCAACCCTCGCATTCGGAGACCGCGTACCGCGTCTCGTTCTTCGGCGACGAGGTCGAGCAGATCACGCACTTCGACCCGCTCACCGGCGAAGTCCTCTCGAAGCTCGACCACATCACGGTCTTCCCGGCGACGCAGTACGTGACGTCGAAGCCGACCATCGACCGCGCGCTGGTCGAGATCCGGCACGAGCTCGAGGAGCAGGTGAAGCACTTCGAGGCGAAGTCGATGATGCTCGAGGCGCACCGGATCCGGCAGCGAACCGAATACGACATGGAGATGATGCGCGAGCTCGGCTTCTGCAACGGCATCGAGAACTACTCGCGCATCCTCGACGGCCGGCCCGCCGGCTCGGCCCCACACACGCTGCTCGACTACTTCCCGTCCGACTACGTCGTCTTTGTCGACGAGTCGCACCAGACGGTGCCGCAGATCGGCGGCATGTACGAGGGCGACCGGTCGCGCAAGCAGACGCTCGTCGACTTCGGCTTCCGGCTGCCGAGCGCGCTCGACAACCGCCCGCTCCGCTTCGACGAGTTCCTCGAGAAGGTGCCGCAGGCGGTGTTCGTGTCGGCGACGCCGGGCGCCTGGGAGCTGCGGCAGTCGACGCGCGTCGCGGAGCAGCTGATCCGGCCGACGTACCTCGTCGACCCGGAGGTCGAGCTCCGCCCGACGAGGCACCAGATCGACGATCTCCTCAACGAGATCCGCAGGCGTGAAGAGAAGAACGAGCGCGTGCTCGTCACGACGTTGACGAAGAAGATGGCCGAAGACCTGACCGACTACCTTCTCGAGGCAGGCGTGAAGACGCGCTACCTGCACAGCGAGGTCGACACGCTCGAGCGGATCCAGATCATCCGAGAGCTGCGCCTCGGCGACTACGACGTCCTGGTCGGAGTGAACCTGCTCCGTGAGGGGCTCGACCTGCCAGAGGTGTCGCTCGTCGCCATCCTCGATGCCGACAAGGAAGGGTTCCTTCGCGGCAAGACAGCCTTGATCCAGACGATCGGCCGCGCTGCGCGACACGTCGACGGCAGGGTGCTGATGTACGCGGACAAGGAGACGGAGGCGATCCGCGGCGCGCTCGAGGAGACGAACCGCCGCCGCGTCACGCAGCTCGCCTACAACGAGGAGAACGGCGTGAAGCCGCTCTCGATCACGAAGGGCGTGTCCGACATCGCCGAGTTCCTCGCGCTCGAGCAGCCGCATGTCCCGAGCTCGCGGCGCCGGGGCGGCAAGAAGGTCGAGGGTCTCGACCGCGGCGAGCTCGAGAAGCTGCTCGTGACGCTCGAGGAAGAGATGTTCCAGGCTGCGGAGGAGCTGCGGTTCGAGTACGCCGCGAAGCTGCGCGACGAGATCAAGGAGATCCGCCGCGACCTGAATGTGCTCGTAGAGGCGACTGCATGAGTATCGGCTTCGCGCTCGCGATCATCGTCAGCGGGTTCGTCACCGGCGGGCTCGCCCGCTTCGCGCTGCCCGGCCCGGACCCGATGCCGGTCTGGCTGACGATCGCGATCGGGCTCACCGGATCGATCGTCGGCGCAGTCGTCGGTCGCGCGATCTCCGACGACAACGGCTACGTCGTCTCGTTCCTCTCGTTCGGCGTCGCGATCGCGCTCGTCGCCGCCTACCGGCGATTCGTCCAGCATCGCCCGATCTTCGGGCCGGGAGCGATGGCCTTTCCGGAGCGCGGGCTCGGCATCGCCGAGACCCGTCAGAAGCTGCGCCGGCTCGGGTTCGATCCCGACGCGATGCGGCGCACACCGCGCCAGATCGAGCGGGCGCGCCTCGAGGCGATGCTGCGCGAGCTTCATCGCGCCGGCGTGCTCGACGACGACGAGCTGAACGCGAAGCTCTCTCGTTTGACCGCGAACCAAATGGAGAACTAGGCGAATGCACTAGGAGGAGGGCTTGCGGCCGCGCGGAAACGTCCGCACGGCCGTAAGCTCCCACTCGCCGCGCCAGATCGACGTCTCGACTGTCAGCGAGTCGTCGTCCGCGCGATAGGCGATGCAGCCACACGCCTCGCCGCGACGATGCGGCCTCGGCCGGCCGAGGCCGGGCGCGATCGAGAGCACGACCCCACGCGCACCGCCGTCGAGCACCTCGAACTCATGGCGTTCGCTCACGGTCGCCTGGTGGATGTGCCCGCCGAGGATCAGCTCGGCGCCGCCGTCGACGAGGCTGGCGAGGACGTGGTTGCGGCGGGCGACGGGCTTCTTGCGTGTGCGCCACGGCGCTCCGATCAGCTGGTGGTGGAGCGCGACCACGCGAAGGGCGCCCGCCGGCGCGCGCGCGAGCCGCTGCGAGACCCGTGAGAGCTGCGCGTCCGCCACGCCGCCCGACTGGTGGCGCCACGGTCGCACCGAGTTGACGCCGACGAGGTGGACCGCATCGGTCGAGTAGACCGGCTCGGTCGTTTCCCAGACGCGGTCGAACTCGCGCCAGGGATGAGAGAACCGCGCCGGAAAGGTGTACGGGATGTCGTGGTTCCCCGGGACCGCCACGACCGGCGCGTCCAGGCCGCGCAGGAACGCGGCGGCTCGGTCGTGCTGGGCCGAGCGGCCGCGGTGTGTCAGGTCGCCCGTCGCGACGATCAGGTCGGGCTGCGCCCGCGCCACGAACGCCCCGATCGCCTCATGGATCACGGGGTCGTCGTGCGCCCCGAAATGGAGATCCGAGAGGTGCAGGATGCGCGTAACCACCGGCGAAGCAGGCTATACAGTGAGTGAAATGGCCGACGAACCGACGACCGAGATCTTCGACGACCTCTACCTCGGCCTGCGGGCAGGCGGGGCTCTGCGCAAGCAGCGCCGCGGCGAGCCGCTGACCGAGGAGGAGCAGGATGCGCTCGGCCGCTGGCAGCGGCTTTCGACCTGGCGCAAGGGCGTCGCAATCGGCGGGTTCGCCGTGGGGACGTTCGGCCTCGGCTTCACGCTCGGCGGTCTCATCTTCGGCCGCTGGCGCAAGGCCTGACGCTTCAAGTCGTCCGCGGCGACCTTACGACCCAGGCGGTCGATGCGATCGTGAACGCCGCCAACAACTCCTTGCTCGGGGGCGGGGGCGTCGACGGCGCGATTCACCGTGTGGGTGGGCCGGCCATCCTGGCGCAGTGCCGCCCGCTCGACGGCTGCGACACGGGCGACGCCAAGGCGACGACGGCGGGCGACCTGCCGGCCCGCTACGTGATCCACACCGTCGGGCCCGTGTGGCAGGGTGGCGATGCAGGTGAGCCGGAGCTGCTCGCGTCGTGCCATCGGCGCTCGCTCGACGTCGCGCGCGAGCTGGATGCACGCAGCGTCGCGTTTCCTGCAATCTCGTGCGGCGTCTACGGGTACCCGGCCGAGCTTGCTGCCGCCGTCGCGATCGCGACCGTGCGGGAACACGCGCACGACATCGACGTCGTGCGCTTCGTCCTCTTCGGCGACGACACCTACGACGCGTTCGCTGCGGCTGCGTCCGGCTGAGCGCGCGTCGCCGTGAGGGCGAAGACCCCGGCGAGAGCAGCTGCGGCCGAGATACCGCCGGCGACCCAGAGCGTTCCTCGTCCCCCGATCGTCGTCACGAGCCCGGCACCGCCTGCAAGCGCCGCGAGCTCCGCCGTGTTGCGAAGCCCGTTGAACGCCGCGAATGCGCGTCCGTGCTGTGCCGCGGCGATGCGCTCGTGGATCAGCGTGCGAAAGCCCGTGTTCTTGATCCCGTGACCCATGCCGCCGATCACCCACGCGACGAGCATCACGGCGTAGAGCTGCCAGAACGGCGCGACGAACTTGGCAAGGCCCTGCACCGCGGCGGCGACGAGCGTCGCCATCGCGACCGCGGCTGCCGGGATACGGCCGAACAGGAGGTTCGACGCCAGGATCATCCCGACCGCCCACGCGGTGAGCACGAAGCCGAACGCCAGCTTCCCGATGCCGAGGGAATGCGTCGCATAGGCGAAGTCTCCCGGGATCGAGGCTGACATGAAGACGAGCCCGATCGCACCGGTGCCTAGCGTGATCGCGAGCACGCGCTCGCCGAACAGCAGCCGGACCCCGTCGCGCGCCGCCGGCTTCGCGCCCTGCTCATGCGCCACGCGGCGGCGAACCGGTAGGGCGGCGAGCACGCCGGCGATCAGGAGGAACGTTGCCGCG
>DASXDB010000284.1:0-1702 GCA_036490895.1 Gaiellaceae bacterium | reverse complement strand
GAGGTCGCCGTGCTCTCGTGGGAAGGCAAGCGCCAGGAGCTCGAGAAGCGCCGCGTCGTGATCGGACGATCGAAGGACGCCGACGTGCAGGTCACCGACCCGAACGTCTCGCGGCGCCACGCCGAGGTGCACCAGGAAGGTGCGACGTACTGGCTCGTCGACCTCGACTCGACGAACGGCGTCGAGGTGCGCGGCAAGCGCGTGAAGCGGCTCAAGCTCGAGGACGGGTCGCGCTTCACGATCGGCTCGACGGAGCTCGTGTTCTCGCGGGAGCTCCACTAGTGGCCCTCGCGTCCACGCAGGTCGAGACGACGCTGCTCGCCCTGAAGATCGCGTTCCTCGTCCTCCTCTATCTGTTCATCTGGCGCATCGTCCGGTCTGCGGCGCGCGACCTGCGCCTGCCGCAGGAGTCGATGATCCTCGGGCCGCAGCAGGCGGCCGCCGCGGGGCTGATCCCGGTCCGCCCGTCACGCGAGCTCGGCCGGCTGGTCGTGCTCGCGAGCCCTGCGCTCGGCGACGGCGACGAGATCGTCCTCGACACGCAATCGATCACGTTCGGGCGCGGTCGCACCAACGACATCCCACTGCCCGAGGACGAGTACGCATCGACGCGCCACGCACGCGTCGAGCCGCGGCGCGACGGCATCTGGCTCGAGGACATCGGCTCGACGAACGGCACGTTCGTCAACGGCATCCGGCTGACGCGCGAGCGCCGGCTCGCACCGGGGGACGTCGTGCGCATCGGCGAGACCGACCTGAGGTTCGAAACGTGAGGCTCGGGCGCCATGCCGTCGCGACAGACCCCGGGCGGAAGCGGCGGCAGAACGAAGACGCGTTCGTCGTGCGTCCACCGCTGTTCGCGATCGCGGACGGGATGGGCGGCGCGCGGGCCGGCGAGATCGCCTCGGCGCTCGCCGCCGGGGCGCTCAACGAGTCGGGCACACGGAGCGGCGGCGAGGAGCGCGTGATCGAGCTGGTCCAGGAAGCGAACCGGCGCGTGCACGAGCGCGCGTCGAACGACCCGGCGACGAGCGGGATGGGCACGACGATGACCGTCGCGCTCGTCGAGCCGAACGGCGACATCACGTTCGGGCACGTCGGCGACTCACGGGCCTACGTGTTGCGCGGCGACGCGCTCGAGCAACTGACGGACGACCATTCACTCGTGGCGGAGCTCGTGCGCCGAGGCGAGCTGTCGGCCAGCGACGCCGAGGTGCATCCGCAGCGCTCGGTGATCACGCGCGCGCTCGGCACGGATCCGGACGTCGACGTCGACACGTTCACCGTTCACCCCGAGCCGGGCGACATCTATCTCCTCTGCTCCGACGGGCTCTCCGACATGGTCGCCGGTGAGGCGATCGAAGAGGTGCTGCTCGCGAACCGCGACGACCTCGACGGCACGGCGAAGTCACTCGTTCGCGCCGCGAATCGCGGCGGCGGCGACGACAACATCACTGCCGTCCTGTTCGAGATCGTCGCGGACGACGCCCCGGTGCCGCCCGAGCCGGACGCAGAGACGCGCGAGTACCAGACCGCGCCCGACGAGGAGGACACGCTCCACCCGGAGGACGGCGTGCCCGCGATCTCCGAGATCCCGTCGGCGGTCGACACGATGGTCGTTTCGGCATCGGCGGTCGGGGCGGCGCTCGCCGACCAGGAGCCGGAAGCCCCGCAGGCAGGCATCGGTAGGCGCTTGCTCGCG
>DASXDB010000283.1:0-3970 GCA_036490895.1 Gaiellaceae bacterium | reverse complement strand
TACGGCACGGCGACGACGGCGATCTCGGCGCCGATCGTCGAGACCATCTGGCCGAGCCAGAGGTTGCGAAAGTCACGCCGCCGCAACGGGCGCGTGTCGACGTGCAGCCGGCGCCAGTCCAAGTGGAGAAGCTAGAACAGGTTCTCGTCTTGCGGGACGGGCCGTGCGCGCGGCGGGAGCACGCCCATGTCCGCGAGGATCGCCCGCTCGCTCCGCGACGCGATCACGGCCTCCGCGATCCCTTCGACCCAGACGCGTGTTCGCGCGCCCGAGCCGCGCTCGTCCCCGGGCAACGGCTCGATGCCGTAGATCCGGTCGGCCCGGATGTACTTGCCGAAGCCGAGGAACACCATCTGGTGTCTGACACTCACGGTGTCTGACACCTTAAATGGCAGTGCGAAGCGCCTCGACGACGCGTTCCTGGTCTGCACGGTCGAGCCGCGCGTGGAACGGCAGCGCCATCGTGCGCGCGCTGCAGTCCTCGCTGACCGGCAGCATTCCCTCGGAGAAGCCGTACCGGTCGCGCATGTACGACTGCAGGTGGATCGAGGGCAGATACGGCGCCGTCGCGATGCCCTGCGCCGCCAGCCGCTCCATCACGCCGCCGCGGTTGGCGCCGGCGGGGAGCTTCACGACGTAGACGAACCAGGAGCGCACGTGATCGGCGTCGTCCTCGAGCGGCGTCTCGACGTCGACGCCGCGCAGCAGCTCGCCGTATCGCGCCGCGACCTCGCGCCGCGCGGCCAGGATCCGGTCGAGCTTTTCGAGCTGTCCGATCCCGAGCGCGGCCGAGATGTCGTCGAGGCGGTAGTTGTAACCGAGCCGTCCGTGCTGAAGCCACGACGACGTCTCGAGCCGCCCCTGGTTGCGCAGCGAGGTCAGCAGCTCGTACTCCGCCTCGCTGGCGGTCGTGACCGCGCCCCCCTCGCCCGTCGTCATCTGCTTGTTGGGGTAGAACGCCCAGACCGCCGGATGGCCGTGCGAGCCGAGCGGCTTGCCCTTGTAGGTGGCGCCGAGCGCCTCGCACGAGTCCTCGACGAGCGCGATTCCCCGCTTCTCGCAGAGCGGGATCAGCTCGTCGTACTCCGCCGGGTAGCCGAAGATGTCGACCGCGACGAGCGCTTTCGTGCGGGGCGTGATCGCCGCCTCGACCGCGGCGGGATCGAGGTTGTACGTGCGCGGGTCGATGTCCGCGAAGACCGGCGTGGCGCCTTCGTAGATCGCGCAGTTCGCCGACGCGACGAACGAGTACGGCGACGTGATCACCTCGTCGCCCGGCCCGATCCCCGCCAGGCGCATGCAGAGATGCAGGCCGGCGGTGCCCGACGACACTGCAGCCGCGTACGGGACGCCGATCGAGTCCGCGAGCATCGACTCGAAGCGCGGGCCGGTCGGGCCAAGCGACAGCCAGCCCGAACGGAGCACCTCGAGGACGAGCTCCTCGTCGCGCTCGTCGATCCACGGCGCGCTGAGGTTGATCCTGTCGGTCGCGACCGAGCTCACGAATTCCGGGCCAACTGCGGCACGGGGTCGAGCCACTGCGCCCACCGCTCGCTCCGGCCGCGCACCGTGTCGAGATATGCCTTCTGGATCTGCAGCGTCACCTCGCCGACGCCGATCTCGTAGTCGTCGATCGACCGCAGCGGCGTCACCTCGGCGGCGGTGCCGCTCATGAACGCCTCGTCTGCCAGATAGAGGTCGGAGCGGATGATCGACTTCTCGACGACGGTGTAGCCGAGATCCTGCGCGATCTGTTTGATCGTGTCGCGGGTGATGCCGGGGAGGATCCCTGTCGCGAGGTCGGGCGTGTAGATGACGCCGTCGCGCACGATGAAGATGTTCTCGCCCGAGCCGTCGGCGACCAACCCCTCGGGTGTGAGCAGGATCGCCTCGTCGTAGCCGGCGTTGTTGGCCTCGGTGACGGCGAGCATCGAGTTGAGGTACACGCCCGTCGCCTTCGACGCGTGCGGGACGATGTTCGGCGACACGCGCTGCCAGGACGAGATCTTCGCCCGGATGCCCGTCTTCAGGCTCTCGACGCCGAGGTATGGCGCCCAGGGCCAGCTCATGATCACGACCTCGATCGGATTGCCGCGTGCAGCGACGCCCAGCTCTCCGTAGCCGTAGAACGCGATCGGCCGCAGGTAGCACTCGGGCAGCCCGTTCGCGCCGACCACCTCGTTGCACGCCGCCTTCAGCTCGTCGACGCGGTACGGGATCGCCATGTAGAGGAGCTTCGCCGAGTTGTGCAGGCGCTGAAGGTGCTCGTCCAGACGGAAGACCGCCGGCCCTTTCGGCGTCTCGTAGCAACGGATCCCTTCGAAGACGCCGGTGCCGTAGTGCAGTCCGTGCACGCCGACGTGGACCTTTGCGTCGGCCCAGTCGACGAGCTCGCCGTTCATCCAGATCTTTTCGGTCTCCTGCACCGCGCGCGCTCCTTTGTCTGGCCGCTGGAGGTTCGAATTCTACCCGGAGGCCCCGAGGTCGACCGTCCGCGCACCGGCCAGCCGGGCGAGCTCGGCGGGCGGCAGAGAGGCCATGTGATGCGGAGTTCCGGCCCCGATCCACACGACGCCGTGCGCGAAGAACGATGAATCGATCAGCGTTTGCGATACCTCGCGCTGCGGGAACGGCGCCACGCCGCCCGGCTCGAAGCCGGTCGCCCGCACGACCTCCTCGGCGTTGGCGACTCGTACCGCGGACGCGCCCACCGCCTGCGCGACCGCCCGCTCGTCGGCGCGCCGGTCGCCGGGAATCAGGGCGAGCACGAATGCGTCGTCACACACGAAGACGAGCGTCTTCACGATCTGCGAGAGCTCGCACGCGATCGCCTTCGCGGCATCCCGGGCGGTCGGGGTGCCTTCGTCGAACTGCTCGATCCGCGCGTCGACGGCAGCGATGCGCAGCGCACCGGACACGCGCTCGACGGGTTCCGGCCAGCTCATCCGATCACGTACGCGTCATCCATGCCCTCGCAGAGCTGCTCGCGAAGCTCGTCCGGGACGGCGGAGTCGATTGCCAGCCCCATCAGGGCCTTCCCGCCGGCGCGGTCTCGCGACACGGACATGTTCGCGATGTTCACACCGGCCTCGCCGAAGAGCGTGCCGATGCGGCCGATCACACCGGGTACGTCGTCGTACTTCAAGAGGGCCATGCGCGGCGAGAACTCCATCTCGAGCGCGAAACCGAGCGCGTGCACGAGGAAGTGCCGCGACTCCTGACCGATCGTCGTTCCGGCGACGCGCACGCCGTCCGCCGTCACGGCGACCAGGTTCGTGTAGTCCCGGGCGGCGCGACGCTTCTCCTCGACGACGTCGATCCCCCGGTCGGCTGCGACGATCGGCGCGTTGACGTAGTTGACCGGGTGCTCGGTGTACCCCTGGAACGCGCCGTTCAGGGCGGCGACGGTGAGCAGCCTCGTGTCGTGCTCAGCGAGCTCGCCGTACACCTCGATCCCGATCCGGCGCGTCTCGCCGCCCGCAAGCTCCATCGCGAGGCGTCCGAGCTTCGCTGCGAGCGGGACGAACGGCCCGAGGATCTCGAGGTCCTCTGCGCCGATCGCGGGGATGTTCACCGCGTTCGTCACGACTCCCCCGTCCAGCGCCGCCACGACCTGCTCGGCGACCACGATCCCGGCGCGGTCCTGCGCCTCTTCGGTCGACGCGGCCAGGTGCGGCGTGACAACCACGTTCGGCGCATGCAGCAGCGGACCGCTGTACGGCTCCTTCGAGAAGACGTCGATCGCGGCACCGGCCACCTTCCCAGACTCGAGCGCGGCGATCAGCGCGGGCTCGTCGACCAGCTCGCCGCGGGCGGCGTTGACGATCCTGACGCCGTCGCGCATGTGCGCGATCGTGTCCGCGTCGATCGAGCCCCTCGTGTCGTCGGTGAGCGGCAGGTGCAGCGTCAGGAACTCCGCGCGCTCGAGCACCTCGCCGAACGTCGCAGGCTCGACGCCGAGCTCGCGGAA
>DASXDB010000282.1:0-10758 GCA_036490895.1 Gaiellaceae bacterium | reverse complement strand
TGAACAAGCCGCGATCGGCGCTCGTCGAGGCGCACGCAGACGGGACGCCGCGCCGGGTGAACCGGCAGAGCGTCGGCATCGTCCGGGAGGAGTGGCGTGTGGTCGACCGCTGGTGGACCGACGAGCCGGTGCACCGCCGCTACTTCGACCTCGTGCTCGAGACGGGCGAGAACACCGTCGTCTACCACGACGACGACGCCGGCACGTGGTTCACGCAGCGCGCTTAGGTGGTCTTGGCGGAGGTGCGGCGAATCCCGTCGATGAACCCTGCGCCCGGTGTGTGCAGGTTCAGGACCTTCGCCCGGCCGCCCGCGCTCCGGAAGCCGTGACGCGCGCCCGGCGGGGAGGAGATGAAGCCGCCGGGGCCGAGCACGACCGTCTCGTCACCGGCGGTGAACTCGACCTCGCCCTCGAGCACGAGGAACGAGTCGGTGTGGTCGTCGTGGGTGTGCGGGTCGACGGCGAGCGTCTCGTCGAACTCCATCTCGATCGCGCCGATCTGCTCCAGTTCGGCGCGGATCAACCGGTAGCCGTCGGCACGGGGATGCATCTCGCCTTCTCCGGGGCGGCTGACGATCGGTTCCGGCACGCGGTGATTGTATGAGCTACGTCGAGTTGCACGCGCACTCTGCGTACTCGTTCCTCGACGGTGCGTCGTTGCCCGAGGAGCTCGCCGCCCGCGCCGCCGAGCTCGGCTATGACGCGCTCGCGCTCACTGACCATGACGGCGTCTACGGCTCGCTCGAGTTCGCGCACGCGGCGAAACACTTCGGCGTCCGTCCGATCACCGGCGCCGAGGTGTCCGTAGGTGGAGCACACGTCACGCTGCTCTGCGAGACGCAGCACGGCTACGCGAACCTCTGCCGGATCCTCACCGATGCCCACGCGAGGACGCGCGTGCCGGGAAGGGAGCGTGACCTGCTGCCGGCTGGGACGAGCGTCGACGTGCTCGAGCAGCACGCGGAGGGACTCGTCGCGCTGTCGGGCTGCGCGCGGCACGGCATCGGAGTCGTCGACGCGGACGGTGCAGCTCGGCTTGCGCGTGCGTTCAGGGGCGCATTCTACGTCGAGTTGCAGCGTCCGTACGAACGTGGCGACGTTCGCCGCAACGCACGGCTGCAGGAGCTCGCGGAGACGTTGCGCGTCCCGACGGTCGCAACCGGCGACGTGCACGCGCACCACCTTCGCCGCGCACGATTGCAGGACGCGCTCGTCGCGATCAGGAGCCGTACGTCGCTCGACGGCTGCGAACGCGAGCGGCGCGGAAACCACGAGTCGGTCCTGCTCGCACCGGCGGAGATGCTCGAGCGTCTGCCGCGAGCTGCAGCGCTGCGCACGCGTGAGGTGGCCGACCGGTGTGTCTTCGACCTGACGCAGGAGCTCGGCTACCGCTATCCCGACTTCTCCGACGGCGTCGATCCGGCCGACATGCAGCTGCGCGCGATCTGCGAGAGGCGGTTTGTCGAGCGCTATGGGAACGCGAACGGGCTCAAACGTCGCGCGCGCGAACGGCTCGACGACGAGCTCGAGCTCATCTCACGGCTCAACCTCGCAGGCTTCTTCCTGCTCCACTGGGAGGTGCTCGAGCTCGCCCGGGACTGCGCGCTCGAGGTGCGCGGGCCGGGCAGCCCGCGGCATACGTTGCCGCCCGGCCGCGGGCGCGGCTCGAGCGTCGGCTCGATCGTCTGCTACCTGACGGGCCTCTCGCACGTCGATCCCGTCGAGGCGGGGCTCTCGCTCGGGCGCTTCATCAACGACGAGATGGTCGCCGTTCCCGACATCGACCTCGACTTCCCGCGGGACATCCGCGAGAAGCTGATCGTGCGCGTCACGGAGCGGTATGGACGCGAACGCGCTGCGCTCGTCGCAACGTTCGCGACCTATCGGAGCCGGGGCGCGATCCGCGACGTCGGCAAGGCGCTCGGCCTGCCGATGTCGGAGCTCGAGCGGCTTGCGCGCGTGACCGACGGTTGGGACGCGACGCGCGTGGGGGAGGAGCTCGAAGGCGTCCCCGGCCGGCATGCGGGGCCGCGCTGGGAGGCGTTCCGCGAGCTGACGAAGGAGATCGCCGGGCTGCCGCGCCACGTCAGCCAGCACCCGGGCGGCATGGTCATCTCGACGCGTCCGCTCGTCGACCTCGTTCCGGTGCAGCCGGCGGCGATGGCCGGGCGGCAGATCTGCCAGTGGGACAAGGACAGCTGCGGCGACGCCGGGTTCCTGAAGATCGACCTGCTGGGTCTCGGAATGCTCTCCGCGATCGAGGATGCGATCGACCGCATCGCGCGGCTGCGCGGCGAGACGATCGACCTCTCGCGGATCCCGCTCGACGACTCGGGCGTCTACGAGGAGATCCAGGCGGCAGACACGGTCGGCGTCTTCCAGATCGAGAGCCGCGCGCAGATGCAGAGCCTGCTGCAGACGCGGCCGGAGAACCTCGACGACCTGACCGTGCAGGTTGCGCTTGTGCGGCCCGGCCCGATCCAGGGCAAGGCGGTGCACCCCTACGTGAAGCACAGGCACGCGAAGCGCGCCGACCCGACGTTCGAGCCCCCGGTCGAGCATGAGTGCCTGCGCGAGGCGCTTCGCGACACGCTCGGGGTCGTGGTCTTCCAGGACCAGGTGCTCGACGTCGCGATGGCGGCGGCGCGGTTCTCGATCGGCGAGGCAGAAGGACTGCGCCGCGCGATGAGCCGCAAGCGAAGTGAAGAGGCGATCGAGGCGTGGCGCCCACGCTTTGTCGCCGGGGCGCTCGAGAACGACATCGACGAGGTCACTGCCAACGCGATCTACGACAAGGTCGCCGGCTTCGCCGGGTTCGGGTTCCCGAAGTCCCACGCGGCGGCGTTCGGCCTCCTTGCCTACCAGTCGGCCTGGCTGCGGCGGTACTACCCGGCGGAGTTCCTCTGCGCCCTCATGAACGCGCAGCCGATGGGCTTCTACCCGCCGTCGTCCCTCGTTCGGGATGCACAGCGGCGCGGTGTGGAGGTGCGGCCGCCGCACGTGAACCGGTCGATTGCAGAGTGCACGATCGAGGACGGCGCGGTGCGGGTCGGCGTCGGGTATGTGAACGCGGTCGGCGAAGACGACGCGCGGGCGATCGAAGCAGGGCGTCCGTACACCGACGTCGGCGATCTCGCACGCCGTGTCGACGCGAAGAAGGATGCGCTCGAGGCGCTCGTCGCGTCCGGGGCATGCGACGAGTGGGGTCCCCGGCGTCAGCTTCTATGGCGTCTCGGGGTCACTGCACGCGGCGAGGCGGTCGGCGGGGGAAACCGGCAGCTTGCGCTCCCGCTCGAGCCGACGGCGGAGATCCCGCCACTGCCGGCGCAGACGCCGTGGGAGCAGATGCTCGCCGACTACAAGCACACGTCGCTGTCGGTCGGAGTGCATCCGCTCGAGCTGCTCCGTCCGCATCTGCCCGCTTCGGTGGTGACGAGCGCCGAGCTGCACGAGACGCCGAACAACACGATGATCGAGCTGGCCGGGATGGCAATTGCACGGCAGCGTCCCGCGACTGCCAACGGGATCGTGTTCATGCTGCTCGAGGACGAGCACGGCCAGGCGAACCTGATCATCCCACCGAACGTGTACGAGCAGTACCGCGCGATCGTTCGCGGCGAGCCGCTGCTGCTCGCGCGCGGCAAGCTCGAGCGCCACGACCGGAACGTCAATCTCCTCGTCGTGAGCGTCGAGTCACTCGGCCCGCTCGCCCGCAGGGCCGCGAGCGAAGCGGAGGTCACGAGCGCACTGCCGCGCGCCCATCACTTCGGACATCGTTAGCCGCGACGCGGCCGCTGCTCGTGCGGGCTGTCGTGGTGCGACAGGTTGTACGCGGAGTTGACGAGACCGACGTGCGTGAACGCCTGAGGGAAGTTGCCGAGCTGGCGCTTCGCCGACGGGTCGTACTCCTCGGCGAGCAGGCCTAGGTCGTTCGAGATGTCGAGCAGCTTCTCGAAGAGCTCGCGCGCCTCGTCGTCCCGCTCGAGCATCAGCAGGGCGTCCACGAGCCAGAACGAGCACGGCAGGAACACCCCTTCGCGGCCGACGAGACCGTCGACCGCATTCTCCTCGTGCGTCTTGTAGCGCTCGACGAATCCATCGCGTGTGAGCTCGCGCTGGATCGCGTCGATCGTCCCGATCACGCGCGGGTCGTCCGGTGGCAGGAACCCGAGCAGTGGGATGAGCAACGTCGATGCGTCGAGCTCCGACGAGCCGTACGACTGGGTGAACGAGTTCAACTCGACGCTGAACGCCTCGCGGCACACCTCCTCGTGGATCTCCTCGCGTAGCTGCCGCCAGCGGTCGACCGGGCCGTCCAGGCCGAGACGCTCGACCGCCTGCACGCCGCGATCGAAGGCGACCCACGCGAGCACCTTCGAGTGCGTGAAGTGCCGTCGGCCACCACGAACCTCCCAGATCCCTTCGTCCGGCTGGTCCCATGCTCCCTCGAGGAAGTCGAGCAGCATCTGCTGCAGCGACCACGCATGCTGGTTGGGGCCGATGTCGTGGAGGCGAGCTTGGTGCAGCGCATCCATCACCTCGCCGTAGACGTCCAGCTGGAACTGCTCGGCGGCGGCGTTCCCGACACGCACCGGCTGCGAGCCCGCGTACCCGGGCAGCCAGTCGAGTTCGTACTCGGGAATCCGGCGCTGCCCGCCGATCCCGTACATGATCTGCGCGTTCGCCGGGTCGCCCCCGACCGCGCGGAGCAGCCAGTCGCGCCACGCCGCCGCCTCGTCGACGAATCCCGCGTTCATCAGTGCGTAGAGCGTGAAGGTCGCGTCGCGGAGCCAGCAGTAACGGTAGTCCCAGTTGCGCACGCCGCCGATCCGTTCCGGGAGCGAGGTGGTGGGCGCCGCGACGATGCCCCCGGTCGGCCGGTAGGTCAGCGCCTTCAGCACGATCAGCGACATGTGCACGGCGTCGCGATAGCGGCCCTCGTACCTGCAGCCACTGAGCCATTCGCGCCAGTACGACTCCGTGTCGGAGAGCGCCTCCTCGGCGTCGACCGGCTTCGGCAGATCTTCATGCGACGGGAACCACGTGAGCACGAAGGGCACGCGCTCGCCCGCCCGCACCGTGAACTCGGCGACGTGCGTCTTGTCCTCCGGCCGCAGCTCGACCGGCGTCCGGAGCAGAAGCCCGTCCGGCCCGCCGACCGCCAGGAGCGACTCCTCGTCGAGCCGCCGCACCCACGGGACGACCGACCCGTAGTCGAAGCGGATGACGAGCTCCGTGCGCATCTGCACGCTGCCCTCGAGCCCTTCGACGATCCGCACGATGTCGGGCTTCGTCTCGCGCGGCGGCATGAAGTCGATCACCCGGACTCTCCCCCCGTCGACCTGCCACTCCGATTCGAGGACGAGCGTGTCCGGGCGATAGCGGCGATCGGTTGCCGGGCCGCCGGCGAGTGGCGCGATCGACCAGCGTCCCTGGTCGCGGCTGCCGAGCAGCGCGGTGAAGCACGAGCTCGAGTCGAACCGTGGGAAGGTCAACCAGTCGACGGAGCCGCTCCGTCCGACGAGCGCAGCGGTCTGGAGGTCGCCGAGAAGTGCGTAGTCCTCGATGCGCTCAGCCATCAGCGGTTCTCGATCTCCAGGCTGAACTCCGGGACTCGCTTCGCCACGGCGTGGTTGAATGCTGCGGCATAGCCGTCGGCGTCGTCGAGCGTCGCTCCGTAGTGGTCGCGCATGTCGGCCAGGATCTCAGTCCCAGCCTCGACGGCGTCGACGTAGTCGCCGTACAGCTCTTCGGCATCGGTGCGGTCGCTGCTGTTGTAGAGCTCGAGCCGTCGTCGTGCCTCCTCGATCACGTCGCGATGGTCTCGGACGAACAGCTCGAGCTGTGCGTCGATCAACTTGGTGTACCGCGAGCGGCCGAACATCTAACGAAGCTCTCGGTACAGATCGAGATGCGACCGGGCAGCCGACTCCCACGTGAGCTCGGCACGTGCGCGCTCCGCGCCGGCCCGGGCGGCCCTCAACGCCGTCGAGTCGCCGAGCAGCTCGCCTACCGCCTCGGTCAGCGCGTCGACGTCGCCGGCGGGCACCACGCGGCCGGCTCCGTACGTGCGCACCGGCTCGCCGAGCCCGCCGACGTCGTACACCACCGCGGGCACACCGGCGCCGAGTGCCTGCAGGAGGGCGCCGGACTGGTCGAGCTCCGCGCGGTACGGAAATACCGCGACGGTCGCGTCGGAGAGAGCACGATCGAGCTCTGCCTGCGGCAGGTAGCCCAGCCGCCAGTCGACGCGCTCCGCGTTACGGAGGCCGTCGAGCGGCATCGCCGCGTCACCTGCGACGACGAGGCGTGCGTCGGGCAGCCGGCTCGTCGCCTCGATCGCGTCCCGGAGTCCCTTGTACGGCCGGATCACTCCGAGCGCCAGCAGGGTCGCACCGTCGTCGTCTCTGACGGCGCTGCTCGGATAGACGGGATGCGGAATCACGCGGGCGTCGACGCCGAGGTCGGCGAGCGTCTCGCTTCCGCGCTCGCTGTGAACGACGATGCGGTCGAAGCGCGCGAGGATGCGCCGCCACAGGTTCCGGCGCGACGCCGTTCGTCGCGGCAACAGGTCGTGCGCGGTGAAGACGGACGGGGACCGGAAGCGCAGGTGGACGTCCGCCATTGGCAGTGCGAGCCACTGGACGTGGAGGACGTCGGCCCGCGCGAGCGAGAGGGAGCGCATGACGTCCAGGTGCTCGACGCCCTTCAGCGGCAGGCGCAGCCGCGAGCGGCCGAACAGCCGTGAGGAGAGCGGGTAGAAGCGCTCGCTGCGCCGGTAGCCGTCCGGTGCCGGGAGCTCGCCGAACCGGAACGGCGAGGTCGCGAGCTCGACGTCGGCACCGGCCCGTGCGAGCGCCGTCGCCAGCTCGTGGTCGTACCACGGCGTGAACGAGGGCGGATCCGCAAGCAGTACGCGCACCGAAGTAGCGTAGACCCGTGCTCATCCGGACCTGGAACCTCTTTCACGGGAACGCGCTTCCTCCGAAGCGCCGTTCGTTCCTCGACGAGATGATCGCGCTGGCGACCGCTGACGACCCCGACGTGCTCTGCGTCCAGGAAGTCCCGTCCTGGGCGCTCGGCCGCTTCACCGTCGGCGATCTCGCAGCCCGACCCAACGTCGGCCCGTTTCCGTCGTCGGCGGGGCTCGGCCGCCGGCTTACCTCCCTCCATCACGGTGTGCTGCGCTCGGCGTTCTCCGGGCAGGGGAACGCGATCGCCGTGGCGCCGCGGCTGCGCGTTCTAGCACACGAGCTGCTGGAGCTGAACCCGCGCCGCTTTCGCGCCGAGGAGGCGCGTCGGCTCGGACTGGGGGTCGTCGCCCGCAACGCCTGGGCGAAGGAGCGGCGCGTCGTTCAGACGGTCAGGCTCGGGGCCGACGACGGCCGCACCTACCTCGTCGCGAACACGCACTGCACGAGCCTCCCGGACCGCCGCATCGCGCAGGCCGAGCTTCTGCGTGCCGCCGCCTTCGCGACGTCGAACGCGCTGCCCGGCGACGTCGTCGTGCTGGCGGGCGACTTCAACCTGACGGCGGCCGCGGCGGTGATGCGCGAGCTGACCGGGGCGGAGTGGGCCTTCTCCGAGGCGGCCCTCGGCATCGATCACGTCCTCGTGCGCGGTGCGGAGACGTCGACCCCGCGTAGATGGCCCACCGAGCGGCGGCGCGTCGATGGCCACCTCCTCTCCGATCACGCGCCCGTCGAGGTCGACGTCCGGTGACGTGGCCCGAGGCGCGCGCGCTGTTCCCGGTCCTCGACCGCTACGCGTATCTGAACGCGGGCACGTTCGGGCCGCTCTCGCGGGCGACGCTCGAGGCGATGGCCAAGTTGCGGGCGTGGGAGGGGGTGCACGGACGCGCCGGCCGGCCGTACTTCGACGAGATGCTCGAGCGCCGCGAGCGGGTGCGCGAGCTGTTCGCAGCGCAGATCCAGGCACCCGTGGAGAACGTCGCCCTCACCGAATCGACGACACAGGGTGTGCACGTGGTCGTGATCGGACTCGGCCTGGGTCAGGGCGACGAGATCGTCACGACCGACGCCGAGCACTTCGGCCTGACCGGCCCGCTCGTGGCGAGCGGCGCGACGCTTCGCGTGGCGAAGGTCCGCGACGCACCGGCCGCCGACGTGTACGACCTGATCGAGCGAGAGGTGACGTCGCGCACACGACTGATCGCGACGTCGGCGGTCTCGTGGATCGACGGCACGGTGTTCCCGTGGCACGCGCTTCGCGACTCGACGCAGGTGCCGGTGCTCGTCGACGGTGCGCAGAGCGTCGGCACGATCGACGTCGACGTCGCGGGCGCCGACTTCTACACCGTCAGCGCCCAGAAGTGGCTGTGCGGCCCGGATCTGACCGGTGCGCTCTTCGTCGCCGACCCGGGCGCGCTGTCGCCGCGGCTCGTCGCCTACCCGAGCGCAGAGGCCTATGACATCGCGGCCGCGAGCTGGGTGCCGAAGGCGGGTGCGCGGCGCTTCGACACCGGCTTCGCCCCGCCGAACTCGGTGGCCGGGCTCGAGGCCGCACTCGCGAAGCTTCCCGCCGGCAGGTTCGAACGCGCGCGCGAGCTCTCCGAGCGCTGCCGCAAGCTCCTGCTCGACAACGGACATGACGTCGTCACCGAAGCGGGCCAGGCGACGCTCGTCTCGTGGCGCCACGACGGCGACACAGAAGCTGCAGCGCGCCACCTGTACGAGCGCGGCGTGATCATCCGCGAGCTTCCCGGCACGGGTCTGTTGCGCGCATCGGTCGGCTGGTGGAACGACGGCAGCGATCTCGAGCGGCTCGCCGAGGGGCTCGAGGAGCTTCGCTAGGTGTGTGGTGCGTAGTCCACACCCGCGAACGGGCAGTCCGATTCGCGCCCAGGAGAGCACGACGGCGTCGCCGTCGGGCGTCGGGCGTCGGGCGTCGGGTAGATGTAGTCACCCAAGACGCACAAGACGCAGTCCGACGCCTGAGGAGTCACGAGCGGTACGACGACAAACGAACGTGGCAACGGCCCCTGACGGACCGACTCGGCGACTCTTACCGACGCCTGAGCTTCCCGCGCATCGAGAAGGTGTCTGACACTCTCGGTGTCAGACACCAATGCGCCTCGCCTGCGCCGTCGTCGACTCGCCGACTCTTACAGACGCCTGAGCTTCCCGCGCATCGATAAGGTGTCTGACACTCTCGGTGTCAGACACCAATGCGCCTCGCCTGCGCGGTCGTCGACTCGCCTGAGCTACGCCGCTTCTGAGCGCAGCCCGAGCTCGCCGGCGATCGGCTGCAGCGCGGCGATCACGTTCGCGATGTGCTCGTCGAGGTCGAGCGCGAGGAGCTCGGCGCCCTCGTAGACGTCGTCGCGGGAAACACCTGCGGCGAAAGAGGGCTGTTTCAGCTTCTTCTTCACCGATTTCGGCTCGAGCCCCTCGAGACCCGTGGGCCGGACGAGCCCGCACGCGTGTACGAAGCCCGAGAGCTCGTCGCACGCGAACAGCGAGCGTTTGAGGGGCGAGTCGCGCGGTACCGAGAGGTGGTTCGCGTGGGAGAGGATCGCGTCGATCACGTCCTCCGGATATCCCTCGTCCCGCAGGATCGGTGCGCCGTCCTGCGGATGCTTGTCGAGCGTGGGATGGATCTCGTAGTCGAAGTCGTGAAGCAGAGCCACCACGCGCCACTGCTCCTCGTCGCCGCCGAACCGTGGCGCGTATGACGCCGTCGACGCCTCGACTGCGAGGGCGTGGCGTAGCAGAGCCTCGCTCTTCGTGTAGCGGGTCAGCGTCTCCCAGGCGTCCGCACGGTTCTTCGACATCCGGGGCTAGCATAAAGACCCCAGTGTCCTCGACAATCGCCAGGCCAGTGGCAGAGTCGTTCGTGATCGAGGGTGGCCGCCCCCTGAACGGGCGGCTCCGCGCGTCCGGCAACAAGAACGGCGCGCTGCCGATCCTCGCGGGCTGCCTGCTCACCGACGAGCCGGTGCAGCTCGTCAACGTGCCGCGGATCCGCGACGTCGAGACGATGGTCGAACTGCTCCGTCACCTCGGCGCCGACGTCGAGTGGACGGGAGAGAACGACGTGCGCGTCCACGCGCACGACGTCGGTTCCGACGTCGACGAGGAGCTCGCGAGCAGCATCCGCGCGTCATTTCTCCTCGCCGGCCCGCTACTCGCGCGGCATGGGCATGCCCGGATCCCGCCCCCCGGCGGCGATGTGATCGGCCGGCGCAGGCTGGACCCGCACATCCACGCGTTCAACGAGCTCGGCGCATCGATCGAGATCGGCGAGCGGTACGAGCTCTCCGGCGCTCTCCGCGGCACGCACATCCATCTCGACGAGCCGTCGGTGATGGGCACAGAGAACGCGGTCATGGCCGCCTCGCTCACGCCGGGACGCACGATGATCTCGAATGCGGCGTCCGAGCCGCACGTGCAGGACCTCTGCAAGTTCCTCGTCACGCTCGGCGCATCGATCGGCGGCATCGGCTCCAACGTGCTCCACATCACCGGCGTCGATCGGCTCGGCGGCGGGACGCACGCGATCTCGCCGGAGCACATCGAGGTCGGAAGCTTCATCGGCATGGCCGCGCTGACCGGCGGCGACCTGACGATCGAAGGGATCGCAGCCGACGACCTGTGGCCGATCCTGCCGGTCTTCCGGCGCCTCGGGATCGAGGTCGAGCTGGGCGACGACCGGCTTCGGGTTCCTCCCGGACAGACGCTCGTCGTGCAGGACGACCTCGGCGGCGCCATCCCGAAGGTCGAGGACGGCCCGTGGCCG
>DASXDB010000281.1:0-1966 GCA_036490895.1 Gaiellaceae bacterium | reverse complement strand
GGCGCGCTGACCGAAGCGGCGATCCGCGAGCACTGGCGACTGAAGGGCGGCAAGGCGAGGCTCCACCACCACCTGCTCGCGCTCGTCGACGAAGGGCGGCTGCGGGAAGTGCACGTCGACGACGGGGGAGCGCCGTTCTACGCCGACGCGGAGCGCGAGCTCGGCGGGGCTCCCGCACCTCCCGTGCTCGTCTCGCCGTTCGACAACATCGTGTGGGACCGGCCGCTCCTCGAGCGCGTCTTCGGGTTTCGGCACGTGATCGAGATCTACAAGCGCGAGCATGAGCGCGTGTACGGCTACTACGTCCTCCCGCTCCTTGCCGGCGACCGCTTCATCGGCCGCGCCGATCTGAAGTCCGACCGCGCCGAGGGCGTGCTCCACGTCAAGCGGTTCACGCCCGAGCCACGCGCGCGTGGCAAGCTCCTGGACAAGTTGGAACGCGCAGCAGAACGCCTCGCGCGCACCATCGGACTGGAGCGCGCCCAGCTTGCGTGAGGTCGGGCTCGAAGAGGCACGGCGCATCGCCGTGCACGCCCAACTGCTCGACGGGACCGCGACCGACGTCCTCACCACGGTCCGGCACCTCGGCTTCCTGCAGCTCGACCCGATCTCGACCGTCGCGCCGCCGCAGCATCTCGTCCTCTGGAGCCGCCTCGGCGACCGCTACGACCCGGCCGAGCTCGACCGACTCGTCTGGGACGAGCGCAAGCTGGTCGAGTGGGACGCCTTCCTCTACCCCGTCGAGGACCTGCCGATCCTGAAGGCGCGCATGCGGCGGAAGGACGGCACCTGGGAGCGCCGCCTCGAGGCGTTCCTGAAGGAGAACGCTGCCTACCGCCGCCACGTCCTGCGCGAGCTGGAGCGACGAGGCCCTCTCCTCTCACGCGAGATCGAGGATCACGCGCCCTCGAAGCGCGAGGCGCACCGCTGGTGGGGCGAGCGCAAGATGGGGCTGATGCTCGGTGTGCTGAACGCGCGCGGCCAGGTCGCGGTCGTGGGCCGACGCGGCAAGCAGCGCGTGTGGGACATCGCCGAACGCTGGTACCCGGAGTGCGAGACGATCTCGTGGGCGGAGGCGGAGCGCCGCCGAGGGGAGCAGCGGTTCCGCTCGCAGGGGGTGCGGCTCGTCAAGGGGAAATGGGTCGCGCATCCCGACGCCGACGACAGCCCTGTGCCGGTCGCCCGCACCACGTTCCTCTCGCCGTTCGACCAACTCATCCACGACCGCAACCGCGCCCACAAGCTCTGGGACTTTTTCTACCGCCTCGAGATGTACGTGCCGCAAGCGAAGCGCGAGTACGGCTATTACGTCCTCCCGATCCTCAAGGGCGACCGCGTCGTCGGACGCATCGAGCCGGTGCACGACCGCAAGGCGGGGACGCTCACGGTGAACGGAACATGGTGGGAGAACAAGCCCGTCGCCGTCAACCGGCCGCTGAAGAGCCTCGCTCGCTGGCTGGGCGCAAGTCTCGAATAACCTGCGCTCATGGACTTCGAGTCAGCGTCCTTCGAAACGCGGGCCATCCATGCCGGGCAGGAGCCGGATCCGGCGACCGGCGCGATCATCACGCCGATCTACCAGACGTCCACCTACGTGCAGGAGGCGGTCGGCGTCCACAAGGGCTACGACTACGCGCGCGTCGGGAACCCCACGCGCACGGCCCTGCAGGTCGCGCTCGCCAGCCTCGAGAACGCGAAGCACGGTGTGGCGTTCAGCTCCGGGCTCGGCGCGACGACGACGCTGATGCACCTGGTCGACCCCGGCCAGCGCGTCGTGCTGATCGCCGACGTGTACGGCGGCGTGTACCGGATGACCTCGCAGGTCTACGAGCCCAAGGGCTACCGCTTCACGTACGTGCCGGCGGCCGAGTTCGACGACAACCTCTCGTCGCACCTCGGCGAGGACGTGCGGCTCGTCTGGGTCGAGACGCCGTCCAACCCGCTCCTCAACGTGGTCGACATCCGC
>DASXDB010000280.1:0-4910 GCA_036490895.1 Gaiellaceae bacterium | reverse complement strand
TAACGTTTGACCGGAAACGAATGGGATCGCAGAGGCCGCACTACTCGGCCGCTTCGCGGCCGCCGGCCGCAGAGCGGCCGGAATAGTGCGGCGTCCTCGAACGATTGGTTTCGGGTGAGACGTTGGGAGACGCCGCACTAGTGCGCTTCTTGCGGCGGGCCTGATGCGATGAAGTCCTGCCGGCGCACGAGGAGGCCGGCGAGCACCGCGCCGATCGCGGCGACGCCCGCGCCGACGAGCAGGATGTCGTGCAGCCCGTGCACGAACGCGGCGTGCGACCGCTGGTCACCGACCTTCGAGGCGAAGATCGCACCGAGCGCGGCGATGCCGGTCGCGATCCCGATCTGGCGGAACGTGTTGTTGATGCCCGACGCCATCCCGGCGCGCTCGACCCGCACCGTCGAGACCGCGGTCGTCGCAAGCGGCGCGTTGACGAACCCGATGCCGATGCCGCCGAGGATGAACCCGGGCAGCAGCACCGTCCAGTGCGAGCTCTCGTTGACCCGGCTCATCGACCACATCGCGAGTGCATTCAGTGCGAGCCCGAACGCGAGCAGTGCGCGCACCGGCAGTCGTCCGGTCAGCCGGCCGGCGAGCGGCGCGGCGAAGAACGAGACGACCGAGAGCGGCAGGAAGCGCACGCCGGTCTGGAGCGGCGAGAGCCCGAGGATGTTCTGTAGGTACAGCGTCAGGTACAGGAACATCGCGAACATCGACGAGGAGATGGCGAACGCCGTCGTCTGCGCCCCGACGAAGGCGGGCCGCCGGAAGAGCGCGAGGTCGATCATCGTCGCTCCTTCCCGCGCCTGCGTCGCAAGGAACGCGGCGAGCGTGATCACGGCGACGACGAGCAGCACGATGATGAGGGGGCTCGTCCAGCCGTGGTCGTTCCCCTCGATCAGCGCGAGGATCAGTGTGAAGAGCCCGATGGTGAACGTGACGAGCCCCGGCGGATCGAGCCGGCTGTGCTCGGGGTCGCTCGACTCGGGCAGCTGACGCATCCCGAGCACGATCGCGCCGATCCCGATCGGGATGTTGACCAGGAAGATCCACCGCCACGAGAGCCACGAGGTGAGCATCCCGCCGGCAAGCGGGCCGATCGCGACGGCCGCGCCGATCACCGCGCCCCAGAGCCCGAACGCCGTCCCGCGCTCGCGCCCGTGGAACTCCTGCGAGAGAAGGGCGAGCGCGGTCGCGAACATCATCGCGCCGCCGATCCCCTGGACTCCCCGGGCGATGATCAGGAAGAGCGAGTCGTTCGCGAGGCCGCACGCCGCCGACGCGACGGTGAAGAGGGCGATGCCGAGCAGGAACAACCGCTTCCGACCGAACAGGTCGGCGAGCGCGCCGGCCGTGAGGACGCACGTCGCGAGGGCGAGCGCGTAGGCGTCCACGACCCACTGGAGGTCGGAGAACGAGGCGTGGAGCGCCTTCTCGATCGCGGGCAGGGCGACGTTCACGATCGTGATGTCGAGCAGGAGCATGAACGTCGCGATGCAGACCGCGACCAGCGTCCACCACTTCCGGGCCACGAAGGCAACCTACACTGAGGCCCGATGGAGCAAACGCTCGATGTCTCCAACGCCGTCGCCGCCGAGTTGGCGGGGATCTCGGACGGCGTCCTCGATGCGCTCAAGGAGCGCCTCTCCTGCACCGTGCGCCTGCGCGGCAACAAGCTGACCCTCGAAGGCGAGGATCAGCAGGTCGCCGATGCGCGCGCGGTGATCGACGAGCTGGTGGAGCTCGTCGAGGGCGGCCACCAGATCGGCTCGCACACGGTCGACGCGGTCCTCGGCACGCTCGAGGCGGGCCAGGATGTGCGGGATGTGTTCGACACCGTCGTCTGGCGGCATCGCGGCAAGAAGATCGCGCCGAAGACAGTCACGCAGAAGAGCTACGTCGACTCGATCCGGCGCTCGACCGTCACGTTCGGCATCGGCCCTGCCGGCACGGGCAAGACCTACCTCGCGATGGCGCTCGCGGTGGCGGCGCTGCACGAGCGCGAGGTCGCGCGGATCATTCTCACGCGCCCGGCGGTCGAGGCGGGGGAGCGGCTCGGCTTTCTGCCGGGAGACCTGATGGCGAAGGTCGATCCCTACCTGCGCCCGCTGTTCGATGCGCTGTACGACATGCTCGACCCCGACAAGGCGAATTCGTACATGGAGCGCGGCACGATCGAGGTGGCACCGCTCGCGTTCATGCGCGGCCGCACGCTCAACAACAGCTTCATCATCCTCGACGAAGCCCAGAACACCTCGCCCGAGCAGATGCAGATGTTCCTGACGCGGCTCGGGTTCGGCTCGAAGATCGTCGTCACCGGCGACATCACCCAGATCGACCTGCCGCGCGACTCGCGCTCCGGTCTCGTGCACGTGCGCGACGTGCTGACCGACGTCGAAGGTATTCAGTTCGTCGAGTTCGGCCACAAGGACGTCGTTCGCCACAAGCTCGTGCAGCGCATCGTCGAGGCGTACAAGGAGCACACGGACGAGCACAACAGATGAGCGTAGGCTCGACGGAGCTCACAAAGGAGCGGAGGCACCGGCTTTGCCGGCGCCGGAGCGGGAGATGATCTCCGTCGAGGTGGAGAACCGGACGAGCCTCGCGGTCGACGAGGCGGGAGCGGTGGAGCTCGCCGGGAGGATCTTGCGGGCCGAGGGGATCGACGACGGTGAGCTCGGCATCGCGTTCGTCGATGCGGACGAGATGCGCGGGCTGAAGCGCGCCCATCTCGGCATCGACGAGGCGACGGACGTCCTGTCTTTTCCGATCGACGGCCGCGAGAATCTTCCCGATGGCATGCCGCGCGCGCTCGGCGACGTCGTGCTCTGCCGGGAGATCGTCGGGGACGAGTGGCGCTGGCCGCTCGCCCACGGCCTCCTGCACCTTCTCGGCTACGACCACGGCGACGAGATGACGGCGCGCGAAGAGGAGCTGCTGCGATGACGATGCGCCGAGCGCCGACCCTCATCGACTCGTTCAACTTCGCGTTCGAGGGGATCATCCACGTCCTCCGGACGCAGCGGAACCTCCGCATCCACTTTGCGATCGCGTTCGCGGTGCTCGTCCTCGCACTGATCGTCGACGTGACGAAGATGGAGCTGATCGCGCTGCTCATCTCCGTCACGTTCGTGCTGATCGCCGAGATGCTGAACACGGCGGTCGAGGCGGCGATCGACATCGCGACCACCTCGTTCGACCCGATGGCCAAGCTCGCGAAGGACATCGCGGCCGGCGCGGTGCTGATTGCCGCGATCAACGCGCTCGCGGTCGGGTACATCGTGTTCTCCGGCAAGGTCGCCGACCGTTCGGCGAATCTGCTCGACCGCCTCCGGCACGAGCCGTCGGAGCTGACGCTGGTTGCGCTCGTCCTGACGATCATCATCGTGATCGCGACGAAGGCGTACACCGGCCGCGGCACGCCGCTCCGGGGCGGCGTGCCGTCGGGTCACGCCGCGGTCGCGTTTGCCGGCTGGATGGCGGCGACGTACGCGGCGGGTGAGAGCCACCGCTTCTTGGTCTCGTCGATCGCCCTGATCATGGCGATCCTCGTCGCGCAGACGCGTGTCGAGTCGGGCGTCCATTCGGCGCTCGAGGTCACCTACGGCGCGCTCGTCGGTGCGCTCGCCGCACTCGTGGTATTCCAGGTGTTCTCATGAGTAATCTCGTCGACAAGGCGACCGAAGCGGCGAAGAACGCGTATGCGCCGTACTCGCACTATGCGGTCGGCGCGGTCGCGCGGACGAACGACGGGCGCGAGTTCGCCGGCGTCAACGTCGAGAACGCTGCGTACCCACTCGGCCAATGTGCCGAGAAGACCGCGCTCGGGGCGGCGGCGGCTGCCGGGTACCGACCGGGCGACATCGCCGCGATCGGGATCACGGCGTCGCCGTGCGGCGGCTGCCGGCAGTGGCTCTACGAGTGGCGCATCCCCGAGGTCTCGTTCCGGCGCGACGACGGCACGATCGCGACGTACTCGGCAGCCGAGCTGCTGCCGGAGACGTGGACCCTGCCCGGATGAAGTCCGGCTTCGTCGCCGTCGCGGGACGGCCGAACGTCGGCAAATCGACGCTCGTCAACGCGGTGACCGGCGCGAAGGTGGCGATCGTCTCCGACAAGCCGCACACGACACGTCATGAGATTCGCGGCGTGTACACGGACGACACCGCACAGCTCGTGCTCGTCGACCTTCCCGGCTGGCAGAAGCCGATCGACACGCTCACAGAGCGCATGCAGGGACGGGTCGACGACGCGGTGACGAGTGACGTCGACGCCGTGCTCCTCGTCGTCAACGCGCGCGAGCGCATCGGCACCGGAGACCGTTTCGTCGCCCGCCGCGTGTTCGGGCTCGGGGTCCCGGTGGTGATCGTCCTGAACAAGGTCGACCGCCTCAAGTCCGGCCACATCGCCACGCAGATGAAGACCGCGGCGGAGCTCGGCGACTTTCACGCGCTGCATCCGGTGAGTGCCAAGACCGGCGACGGCATCGGCGAGCTGCGACGCGATCTCGTCTTCCTGCTTCCCGAGGGACCGCTGTACTACCCGCCGGAGACCGACACCGACATGCCCCTCGAGGCGCGCATCGCCGAGCTCGTGCGCGAGCAGGCGCTGCGGCTCACGAAGGAAGAGGTTCCGCACGCCGTCACCGCCGAGGTGGTCGAGATCGACGACAAGCGCGTGCACGTGCGCCTGTACACCGAGACCGAGAGTCAGAAGCAGATCCTGATCGGGAAGGGCGGCACGATGGTGCGCGAAATCGGGCGCGGCGCGCGCCCGCACGTCGAGGCGCTGCTCGGCCACCCCGTCTTCCTCCAGCTGCAGGTGAAAGCGTCCCCGAAGTGGCGGCGCAATGAGACGATGCTGGAGCGCCTGGGCCTGTAGCGCGGCCCTCCTCGCTGCTGCCGGGTGCG
>DASXDB010000279.1:0-5593 GCA_036490895.1 Gaiellaceae bacterium | reverse complement strand
CAGAGAAGGTAGTAATCGTGAAGTGAGTGAACTACGGGAATCCTGTGGCGTTGCGCGACCTTCCAGACGGCCGTGCTGATCCCCGGGAGGTTGTGCGTGTGGATGACGTCCGGCGCCTCTCGCTCGACGATCGCGCGCAGGCGAGCACTCGGGTGTGATGCGAGGTCGATGAACCGGTTTCGAAACCGAGAGCTGGTGTTTTCGGCGCTCCGATCGAAGAGACTCAGCAACCGTACGCCATTGCCGTCTCCGCCGGCGCCCGCGCGGAGCACTGAGACCTCGACACCGCGCGCCATGAGCTCGCCCGCGACGAGATGCAAACCGCGCTCGACGCCACCGCGCCACGCGTCGGCACCGTGCGCGCTGACCATCAGCACCCGCATTGTGGAGTCCCCCGCCCTCGGCATGCAACCGTCATCCCGCCCATGGTAGAGCCGAAGGTGTGGAAGCCACGCCTTCGCCATTGTCGGGGTCGAGGACGCTGAAGGCGTTCGTACCGCAGCCGACTACACTCAGACGCTCTTCATGCCCCTCGTCGTCGACAGCTTCGTGATGGGACCGTTCCAGTCCAACTGCTACGTCGTGCGCTCCGAGCGCGGGGCCGGCAAGGCGGTCGTGATCGATCCGGGTGACGACCCGACGCCGCTCCGGCTCGAGCTGGCGGGCATCGGCGCGCGCACCGCTGCGATCCTGGTCACGCACACCGACGTCGACCACATCGGCGGCGTGGCGGCGCTCGCCGAGGGAACCGGCAGCGACGTGTGGGCGCCGAGCGGCGAGGTCGACGCGCTGAAGAACGGCCAGACCCGCGGCGGGATGCGCGTCGCGCCGCACGATCCGAAGCACGTCGTCAACGGCGGCGACGAGGTGTCTGTTGCCGGCATCACGTTCGACGTCGTCGACGTGCCCGGTCACAGCGCCGGGCATGTCGCGTTCCACGCCGACGGGCATCTCTTCTCCGGTGACCTGCTCTTCGCGGGCTCGGTCGGACGCGTCGACCTCGCAGGCGGCGACTGGGACACGCTGCTCGCATCCGTTCGCTCGCTGCTCGACCGATTCCCGGGCGCCACGATCGTGCATCCCGGTCACGGGCCGGCGACGACGCTCGAGCGCGAGCTGCAGACGAACCCCTTCCTGCGCGACCTCCGCACCGAGGGCACCTGATGGCGGAGTCCTTCCAGGCGCCACGCGGGACGCACGACGTCCTGCCGGGCGAAGCGAACTGGTGGGGCCTTCTCGCACGCATGGAGGAGACGCTGCGGCGCTACGGCTGGGGGCGGATCCAGACCCCGGGGTTCGAGGACACCGCGCTCTTCGCGCGCACGTCGGGTGATGCCTCCGACGTCGTGCACAAGGAGATGTACACGTTCGACGATCGAAGCGGCCGGTCGCTGACGCTCCGACCCGAGGGAACTGCCCCGATCGCCCGCGCCTACGTCGAGCACGGTTTGCACCGCGATCCGCAGCCGGTGAAGGCGTACACCTTCGCACCCATGTACCGCTACGGCCGCCCCGGCCGCGGTCGCTACCGCGAGCACTACCAGGTGTCGGTCGAGGCGATCGGGAGCGCCGGCCCTGCGATCGATGCCGAGGTGATCGAGGTGTACACCGAGATCCTGCGTCAGGTCGGTATCACGCGGTGGGAGCTGCACCTCAACTCGATCGGCGACGCAGCCTGCCGGCCCGCGTACGTCGAGCGCCTCAACGAATGGCTCGACGCGCACATCGACCTGCTCGGCGAGGAGGCGCTGCACAAGCGCGCGACGAGCCCACTGCAGGTGTTCGACGTGAAGGATCCCGCGCTCCGCGCCGCGCTCGACGACGCGCCGAAGATCGGCGACTCGCTTTGCGACGACTGCCGCGCCCATTTCGCGGAGGTCCGCTCGCTGCTCGATCGCCTCGGCGTGCCGTACGTCCTCGATCCGGCGCTCGTGCGAGGGCTCGACTACTACACACGCACCACGTTCGAGTTCACGGGTGAGGAGGAGAACGCCAACTCGGTGATCTGCGGAGGCGGGCGCTACGACGGTCTCATCGAGCAGATCGGCGGGCCGGCCACGCCCGCCATCGGGTTCGGAGCCGGCTTCGAGCGGCTGCTGCTCGCGCTCGAGAACGAGAACGTCGTGATCGCTCCGCCGACGCTCGACGTGTTCGTCGTCACGGACGGCGGCGACCCCCCGGCCGCGCATGCACTCCTGCAGGAACTTCGCCGCGCCGGCCTTGCCGCCGACATGGACTTCGCCGACCGCTCGGTGAAAGGGCAGCTGACGCAAGGCGCCCGTACCGGCGCTGCGACGCTGGTCGTCCTCCGCGCCGACGACGCGGTGATCAGGCGTGCAGGCAGGTCAGACCAGACGGTCGCGCTCGCAGAACTCGTCGCTACGCTCACAGCGTGAGCTGGCGCGACCTCCGGTGCGGAGACCTACGTCCCGAGCATGTCGGGCAACGCCTGACCGTTGCCGGCTGGGTCGACACCCGGCGCGACCACGGCGGGCTCGTCTTCGTCGACCTGCGCGACCACACCGGCAAGGTGCAGCTCGTCCTCAAGGACGCCGGCGCCGTCCACGAGCTCCGGAACGAGTTCGTCGTCCAGGCCGTCGGCGAAGTCGCGGCGCGCGCGCGGGACGCGGTCAACCCTAACCTCGCGACCGGTGAGGTCGAGATCCAGGTCGAGAGCGTGCAGATCCTGTCGCGCTCGACGCCGCTCCCGTTCCAGATCGGCGATGACACCGTCGAGGAGACGACACGGCTCCGGTACCGGTGGCTCGACATGCGTGGCGAGCGCATGCAGCGCAACCTGCGCATGTCGCATGCCGCCGTCAACGGCATCCGCCGGACGATGGACGACCTCGGCTTCATCGACATCTGGACGCCGGCGATGACACGCGGCACCCCGGAGGGCGCCCGCGACTTCCTCGTGCCGGTCCGGCTGCAGCCCGGCAAGTTCTTCGCCCTCGCCCAGTCGCCTCAGCTCTTCAAGCAGCTGTGCATGATCGGCGGGCTCGACCGCTATTACCAGATCGCCACGTGCTGGCGTGACGAGGACCTGCGCGCCGACCGGCAGTTCGAGTTCCGCCAGCTCGATCTCGAGATGGCGTTCGTCGAGCGCGAGGAGGTGCTCGACGTGATGGAGGCCGCAGTCGTCGGAGCGTTCGAAGCGGTCGGAAGGACTCCGCCGGAGCGACCGTTCCCGCGCATCTCTTACGACGACGCGATGTCGAAGTACGGAAGCGACAAGCCCGACCTCCGGTTCGCCATGGAGATCCAGGATTCGACCGATGTGACGCGCGGCTCGGCGTTCGGCGTCTTCGCCAACGCACCGTGTGTTCGCTATCTCGTCGTCCCGAAAACGTTCTCGCGCGCGGAACACGATCGGCTCGTCCTGCTCACGAAGGAGTGGGGAGCGAAGGGGCTCGCGAACCTGTCGCAGGTCGCCAAGTTCCTCTCGGAGGAGGAACTTGCGTCGTTCGGCGTGCCCGAGGGCGCGTCCGGGCTCTTCGTCGCCGACACCGAAGAGGTCGCCGCGCACGCGCTCGGCCTGCTGCGCCTCCATCTCGCGCGCGAGCTCGACCTGATCCCCGACACCGACGTGTTCCACTGGGTCGTCGACTTCCCGCTGTTCAAGCACGACGAGGAGACCGGGGAGTGGACGTTCATGCATCACCCGTTCACGGCGCCGACGGCGGGCAACGAGGTGTGGGACCCGAGCGAGCCCCAGGCGGTCCGCGGCCAGCACTACGACCTCGTCTGGAATGGCTGGGAGCTGGGGTCGGGCTCGATCCGGATTCACGACGTCGACGTGCAGGAGCGCGTCTTCGCGACGATGGGCATGAGTGACGACGAGGCGAAGTCCAAGTTCGGCTTCCTGCTCGACGCGCTCGCGATGGGCGCCCCGCCGCACGGCGGGTTCGCGATGGGGATCGAGCGGTTCGTCGCCCAGCTCGCCGGCGAGCCCGACATCCGGCAGATCGTCGCGTTCCCGAAGGTGTCGAGCGGCTCCGACCCGCTGACCGGCGCCCCGACGCCGATGCCCGACGCCGTGCTGGCCGAGAGCGGCATCCGCGCTCTTCCGCAGGAAGACCCGGCGAAGGCCTGAACTCGGCTCCATGTCCGAGCGCCGCGGATCCCGGTTCGTCGTCGAGGCGCTGTTCCTCGCCGCGCTGACCGTCGCGCTCGCGCTCGCGCACCTCGACGCGCTCGAGATCGTCGGCGCGATGGCGCTCGGGTGGCTCGTCGTCGCGGCGATCGAATGGACTGCGTGGCGCGGCGAGCCGCACTACGGGAGCGGGCTCCCGCCGCGTTACTACTTGCCGCGCGTCGATCTGCCGCCGCCGCAACCGCTCGAGCAGGTCGTACAGGGGTATCCCGGGTCGGGGCGCGAGGACGCACCGACATGGATCGCCTCCGCGTCGCTCCGTGCCGAGGTGCTCGGCGAGTGGCCCGTCTTCGGGCCGGTGCAAGACGAAGCCGACGAAGAAGAGGACGAACCGCAGTTCGTCGACGCGTCGCCGGGCGCCGACCCGTGGACCGTCGCCGCGCTGCCGGCGGGCCCCGTCGAGGAGGAGGCGCGTCCGGTCTCCGTCGTTCGCGTCCCGTCCGACGGGCGAAAGGCGCGGTACAGCCTCGACCCGCTCGGCGATGCAACCCCGCGCCGTCGCTTCGGCCGCGGCCGCGGCCAGCAGTGGGACAGCATCGAGGTCGCGGCGCGACCGAGCCGCCGCGCGTTCCCCGGCTCGGCGGGCTAGCCGGCCTCAACGCCCGGCGGCGAGCAGGGCGAGCGCCGCGATGACTGCGACGAGTGGGACGCCGATCGTCACCAGCGCCCACGCCAGTCGGACGACCACAAGCGCGACCGCGCGCGCGAGCAGGTGGCGCGGAGGTCCGACCGCGGTCATCTCTCACCCGTTCGCGATCGCGACGCCGGCCGAAGTGCGGCGGACCGGCACCGTCACGCGGCCGCCGCCATGCGCACGCAGCGTGCACCAGAACGCGCCGACGAACCGAACACGGCATGTGATCACCGTTCGCGTGCCGACGAGCCCTGTCGCCGGATCGATGACCGCCCGAAGCCCCGGATGGGACGCTACCGAAGCCGGAACGGCGGCCGGCAGGAGACGCTCCACGGCGCGATCGACGGCGAGTGGCTCGCGCACCGTCGTGACGCCGTCATCGTGCGAGTGTCGGACGCTGGCGAACGCCGCGACCGGACTGAGGACCGCCGCCGCCCAGGCGATCGCAAGGTACGCCCGGCGAGTCGATGGCCGATGGCGCGCCGGTTCGACGACCGAAGCGGAGTCGGCCTGCGGCTCGGCGATCCACAACGGCGCGGGCTCCAGCGAGCGCACGTGGGCTGCCAACTCCGGGTCGACGAGCACCAGTTCGGGGCTGATCGGTTCGATAGGCACGTACTTCGTTGCGCGACCCGGACAACCTGCGCTCACGTAGCGTTCGGTCGCCGTCGATAAGAGGAAACGAACGGTCCGAGCCGAAGCCGCTACCTTGGCGCCGGCCTGCCCCGCGGGAGACGAGCATGAAACAGCAGGGAATCGAGAATCTACGCGCGATCTTCCGCCGTTCGCGGCTGATCGTGCTG
>DASXDB010000278.1:0-16642 GCA_036490895.1 Gaiellaceae bacterium | reverse complement strand
CTCACAGGCGTCTACGCTCGCGCGGCTCGCGGACGACCGCGCCACCGACCGTCGCAAGCATGTGAGCTATCGGCGCGGGAACGAGACCCTCGGCGCGATCCTCGTGATGGTGCAGCTGCGCTCCGCCTTCGCCGGGCTCGTTCCCGACGTCAACAAGTCGAGTGACGGCGAGACGACCTACCAGGGCAAGACGGAGCTCTACTCGTACCGGACGATCCCGCAGCGCGGTCTGATCTACCTTCGACCGGCGTCGGTGAGGTCGGCCGCATGGCGGCCGTTCCTCGTCGACCTGCTCATCGGCGCGCTCGCCGGAGCGGGGATTGCGGCAGTGCTCTCGTTCCTGCTCGCCCGCTCGATCGTGCGGCCGCTGCAGCGGGTCGCAGCGGCGACGCGCGCCCTCGCCTCCGACGAGCGCCACGAGCCGCTCGAGGCGGAGGGCACCACGGAGCTCGCCTCACTCGCGGAAGCGTTCAACCAGATGGTCGATCGGCTCGCGACGTCGCGTGAGGCGGAGCGCGCGTTCCTGCTCTCGGTGAGCCACGAGCTGAAGACGCCGTTGACGGCGATCCGCGGGTACGCGGAGGGGCTCGGCGAAGGAGCGTTCGAGCCCGCGGAGGCCGCGCGCGTGATCACGACCGAGAGCGGCCGCCTCGAGCGGCTCGTGCGCGACCTGCTCGATCTCGCGCGCATGAACCGGTCCGAGTTCTCGGTGCGGTCGGAGTCCGTCGACCTCGGAGAGGTCGCGCGCGAAGCTGCGCGCCGGCACGAGCCGACCGCTCGTGGGCTCGGCGTCGAGTTGCGCGCGGTCGCGGGCGACGCCCGGGCGATGGGCGACGCCGACCGGGTCCTCCAGATTGCATCGAACCTCGTCGAGAACGCGCTGCGTGAGACTCCGGCCGGCGGGACGGTGACGGTCGAGGCCGACGGCGCGCGCCTCGTCGTCTCGGACACGGGGCCCGGCATTCCGGAGGAGGATCTGCCGCACGCGTTCGAGCGCTTCTATCTCTACGACAAGATCGGTCGCGACCGGCTGATCGGCAGTGGGCTCGGCCTCGCGATCGTGCGCCAACTCGCAGCCGCGATGGGCGGCACCGTCGGCGTGCAGAGCAGCGCCGCCGGCACGATGTTCACGGTGACGCTACGGCCGCAGGCCGGAGGTGTCGACGACTTCGAAGTCGGACCCGTGCAGAGCACCGAGCGCGTGTAGCTGATCGTTCGACCAGCGCGGGCTCGGCGCACCCGACACGTACCAGTTCGATCCGTTGTCGGCCAGGATCATCCCGTAGGTCTTCATCGCCTGGGCGACGATGCGCGCCTGCCGCGGCAGGTGCGAGATGTCGACGCTCGCCTTGAGGCGTACGCGCAGCCCCATCGGCGGGAGCGACGGATCGGTCGAGCTGCTCGCGTAGTGCCGCGCGGGGTAGACGTATGCCTTCCGCGTGCGCTCGACGGTGAAGCGCAGCGCGTGCCGGATGACGCCCGTCGACGCGTCGCCGTCCCAGCGCGCGAGACCGGGGAGGATCGGCAGGCCGGCCGCGTCGGCCGACGTCCACCCGGCCGGGCGGACCTTGTTCGAGCGGAGGTCGAAGATCGCACCCGACCCCGCCGTCCAACCGGATGCCGTGCGTTGCAGTGCGTACAGCTCGTAGAGCTTGCAGGAGTCGCGGTCGACGATCAGCGCGTGCCGGTCGCCGCCCGATGACGTCGACGGCTGGCCCTCGACCGGGACGTTCGCGGGGATCGGGTACGGGCCCTTGTCGCTCTCGTCGGCGTACTCGAAATGGAGACGGGACTTCGGCGTGGACTTGCCATGCACGACCGTGTACGGGATGCCGATGCGCGAGCCGTCCCACAGGCCGCTGCCGAAGTCTGCATGGACGCCCGAGTTGCCGATGGACGCGATCATCGTCGCCGACTCGGCGGCGACGGGCAGCTGGTCGACGCGTTGGTTCCACGCGTTGGTCGCCGGGAACACCTGACAGCCGGCGATCTTCGGCGGTGTCGGCGTCGCTCCGGCCGCGGCGACGGAGAGCAGAGCGGCTCCTGCGGCGAGAAGTGCGCCCGCCCGCACGTTCCATCCGGCCCTCGGCGGCGTCTCGTCGCCCGTGGCCGCGTCCTCGGTCGCACCGGTAGCCACCGCTACCGGCACTCCCTGCGTCCTTGCCACGAACGCCGAGCCACTCGCCGAATGGCCGAGCAAACGCACGGGCGGGCGCACAGCTTCCTCACGGTTGCAGGAGTAGACGCTCCCAGCCGTCTGCGCATGCCCTGAACAGGTGACGCTCGTGCAGGCGATCGTCGCGGTGCCGCCAGAACTCATAGGTGTCGGGAATGAGCCGGAAGCCGCCCCAGCGCTCCGGCCGCTCTGGCTCGGCGGGTTGCGCGGCCACGGCGGCCTCGAGCTCTGCGCGCGAGCCGATCGGCTGGGACTGGTTCGACGCGGCCGCGCTTCTGCGCGATCCCGCGGGCCGCGTGCGCCAGTACGCGTCGGACTCCTCCGCCGAGATCCGCTCGACCGGTCCTTCGACTCGCACCTGGATCCCGTCCCGGCGAAACAGCAGTGCGGCGCGCGGATTCATCATCAGCTCGCGACCCTTGCGCGAGGTGTAGCCCGTGAAGAACGTGAAGCCGCGCTCGTCTGCGCTCTTCAAGAGCAGTGCTCGCACGGACGGGCGACCATCGGCAGTCGCCGTCGCGATGACCATCTCGTCGCCCCTCACCCACTCGCGGAAGAGCTCGAGCGGGTCGTTCACGCCTGCGCCTCCTCCGGCATGTCGTGTAGCGAGCGAATCGGCGACGGCAGCAGGAAGACCATGCCGGTGAGCGCGCCGACCGTCGCGATCCAGAGTGTCGGCCGAAGGCCGATCGTCGAGCCCAGCAGACCGCCGAGCGCGGTGCCGACCGGCCGGATGCCGTTGTTCACGACCATGAACGCGCCCGACACCCGCGAGCGGAGGTGGGGTGGAATCACGGCAGCTGACATTGCACCGGCCAGGATGTCCAGCAGCATGAGGCCGAAGCCGGACAGGAGCTCGGCGGTGAACAACAGGGTGACGACGAGCCAGTGCGCCCCGCCCGCCGCGGGCACGAGGATGAGCGGCGCGGGAAAGAGAAAGCAGCCGATCAGAAACGCCGGGCCGATGCCGATGCGGCGCGAGATACGTGCGGTCACGACTGACCCGAAGAGCGTCCCGAGGGAGGCGACGCCGAGCACAACGCCCAGCGTGCCCGGCCGGACGTGCAACGAGCGTGTCGCGTACAGCAGGAACAACGCGAAGTACATGAAGTTGAAGAGGTTGAGCGTTGCGACGCCGAGCAGCTCCGCCCGGATGACCGCGTTGCCGCGAATCCACCGCGCGCCTGCGAGCACACCGCCTTCGGAATGCTCCGCCTGCGGCGGGTCGGGCGCGTCGACGCGGCTCATGAAGAACGCCGACCAGATGTACGAGAACGCGTCGAGGGCAAGCGCATACGGCCCGCGCAGCAGCTGCACGAGGACGCCGCCGAGGCTCGTGCCGGCGAGGAAGGAGAATGCGCGGCTCCCGTGCGAGAGGGAGTTGGCGGCGACGTAGTCCTCACGGCGCACGATCGTCTGGAAGAACCCTCCGTACGCGACGTAGAAGAAGACTGCGAGCGTTCCGGTGCCGAACGCGACGAGGTAGAGGTGCAGCCACGTCAGATGACCAAGCGCGTAGGCGATCGGCACCGTCGCGATCAGGAGCCCGCGCAGGACGTCGGTCACCAGCATCACCTGGCGTCGCCCGGCACGCTTGTCGACCCAGCTGCCTGCGTGGAGCGAGAAGATCAGGTTCGGCACGAGCGCGATCGTGGTCAGGGCGCCCATCTGCCCTGCACTCGCGTTGAGTGCGAGCACTGCGGTGAGCGGAAGCGCGATCAGCGTGATCTGATCGCCGACGAGCGAGACCGCCTGCCCGATGAAGTAGCGGCGGAAGTTCGCGTTCTCGCGGAGCAGCGGCGGCAGCACGCTCGACAATCAAGCAGAACCTGGCTCGCCGAGCGGTTCGTCAGTCGACGGGAACGACTGCGCTGTCGAGCACCTCGCGCACCTTGCGCGAGAGCTCGTCTGCATTGAACGGCTTCTGCAGGAACGCGATCCCCGGCTCGGGCACCCCGTGGTGGCCGACCGCCGAATCCGTGTAGCCGGAGATGTAGAGCACCTGTGCGCTGGGGCGCATCGCTGCGACCGCACCGGCGACGTCGGGCCCGCTCATGCCGGGCATCACGACGTCGGTCACGAGCAGGTCGAGCGGTCCTGTGTGGCGGCGAAGGAGCTCGAGCGCAGACGGTCCGTCGCCCGCCTGCAGCACCGAGTAGCCGTTGGACTCGAGGATCTCCGCGACGAGCCGGCGCACGACGAGCTCGTCCTCCACGAGGAGAATCGTCTCCTCGCCCGACGCCGGGGCGAGCATCGAGGCGTCCGGCCCCGGCGCTTCGATCGGCGCCCATTCGGCGGGCAGGAGGATCCGGAACGACGAGCCGAGGCCTGGAGCCGACTCGACCTCGATCGTGCCGCCGCTCTGCTCGACGATCCCGTAAACGGTGGCGAGGCCGAGCCCGGTGCCACCTTCCTTCGTCGTGAAGAACGGGTCGAACAGCTGTCTGCGCTCGGCTTCGGTCATGCCGACACCTGTATCGGTGAGCCGCAGCTCCACGAACGCGACGTCGTCGACGACGACGTTCGCGGTCTCGATCGTGACGGCTCCTCCGTGCGGCATCGCGTCGCGCGCGTTCACCGCGAGATTGATGATCACCTGCTCGATCTGCGTCGGGTCGGCCCGCACCGGGGCCAGTTCGTGGCAGAGCATCGTGACGAGCTCGACGTCCTCGCCGATCAGCCGGCGCAGCATCATGTTCATGTCGCCGACCGTCGCATTCAAGTCGAGGATGCGCGGCTGCAGCACCTGCCTGCGGCTGAACGCGAGCAGCTGACCCGTTAGCCCGGCGGCGCGATCGGACGCGCGCTTGATCTCCTCCGCGTAGCGCCGGAGCTTCGGGTCAGGCGTGCCGCCGATCAGGAACTCGCTGTAGCCGGAGATCGCAGTAAGCAGGTTGTTGAAGTCGTGCGCAATGCCGCCTGCGAGGCGGCCAACCGCTTCCATCTTCTGTGCCTGCCGCAGCTGGCCCTCGATCCGCACGACGTCCGTGACGTTGTCGAACGTCACCGCGAGGCCGTCTTCGTCGAGGGGGAACGCCTTGATCGAGAAGATGCTCGGTGCGATCCGATCGTCGGAATACTCGAGGTTGCCCGCGTCCAGCACTTCGCCTGTCTCGACGATCTGCAGCATGCGCTCGATCAACGATGACGGCACGGCCGGGAAGATCTCTCGCAGCGGCCGGCCCATGATGTCGGCGATGGGCAGGCCGGTCGCCTCCTCGGTCGCCTTGTTCGCATAGCGCAGCCACAGCGAGCCGTCGGCGACGGTGAAGACGTAGAGCGCGGTCTGCATGTGCTCGACGACCTGGTCGTGGAGCCGCAGCTTCTCGAGCAACGCGCCGCGCTGTTTCAGCTCGGTCGTGTTGCGCAGCACCGCGCCGATGAACTCCGCCATCAGCCGGGCGGTCTCGACCGCGAGCTCGTCGAATGCGTGAGGCTCGCTGCCGAGGATCGAAAGGACCCCGATCACCTTGCCGTCCCGATGCAGAGGAGCGCAGATGAGCGACCTGATTCCGAGGCGCTCGCAGACGTCGCCGTCGGCGCGCGGGTCGGTTGCCGTGTCGGACGAGCACACCGCTTCGTCGTTCAGCGCTGCGAGACCCGCGAGGCTCGTCGACCGGTCGAGGCGCAGCCCGACGTGGCCGGTGGCGATCCCTGAGCAATGGTGGTAGACCGATTCGTGCCCTTCGAACCACTGGACGGCCGCGCCGTCGCCTCCGCAGAGCCGCTGTGCGCGCACGACGATGGTGCTGGTCAGCGCTTCGTGGTCGAGCTCGAGCGCCGCGATCTGCTGCTGCGTCTGCACGATCGCGTGGAGGCGTCCAAGGCTCGTCCGCAGCCTGTCCTCTGCGCGCCGCCGCTGCGTCACGTCGCGCAGGGCGCAGTGGACGCGGCCGTCGTCGAGGATGCGGCACGAGTACTCGACCATGATCTCGGCGCCGTCCTTGCGCAGGAACGGTCGCTCCGACCGGAGCTCACCGGCCCGCGTGAGCTCTTCGGTCCGCAACGGCGCCGCCGTGAGCTCGGCCTGCGTGAACAGCTCACTTGCGTGCATGCCGCGGAGTTCCTCGACCGACCGCCACAAGAGCTCGGCTGCGGCGTCGTTCGCATCGATGATCACCGAGTCCGCGTCGGTGACGATGATCGCGTCGGCCGCGCGGTCGTGCAGCTCGCGATAGCTCCGTTCGCTCGCGGCGAGCCGTTCGATCACCTCGGCGTTCCGCAAGGCGATCGACGCGCCCGCTGCGAGCATCCGGATCTCCTCGACGCCGGCCTCGTCGAAGGCTTCGAGGGAGGAGCTGCGAACGCCGAGGACGCCGCGGACGCGGCCGTCCCACTCGAGCGGCGCAAGCACGATCGACGCTGCGCCGGGGGTCAGGCAGCGGTCGACCTCGGGCCCGGTCGTCTTGCGCAGCACGGCGATGTCGCCGTTCATGCAGGTGGCGCCCAGGGTGTCCTCGAGGCGGAAGGTTCGCCCCTCGAGTGGGCGGTCGGTGCCGGCGCAGACGCCGAAGTAGGCGAGCTCGCCGTCGACGGTGGAGAGCGAGGCGCCGTCGGCATGCGGCAGCAGCATCAGGCGATCGACGATGCCGCGCATCACCGCGTCGACCTCTCCCGACAGTGCTGCGACCTCGAGCTCGGGACGGAGGGTCGTCACGAGATCAGACCCAGCCGCAGTGCGGTTGCAACCGCCTGCGTGCGCGTGGACGCGCCCAGACGGCTGCTCGCCTTGCGCACGTGGGTGCGCACGGTCTCCGAGCCGATTCCGAGCCGCTGTGCGATCTCGTCGTGGGCGAGTCCGTCGGCGAGCAGGCCGAGCACCTCGCGCTCGCGCGGGGTGAGCGTCTGCGTCGCCGTTGTCATGCCCGCTCCTCGAACGGCCCGAGCTCGAGAACACGGAGGCCCCCCTGGGCGAGCACGAGCTCGCCGCTCGCGATCAGGTGCAGGACGATGTCGACCACTGCCGGATCCCACTGCGCGCCGCGATGCTTCTGCAGCTCGGCGATGATCTCGCCGGCCTCGAGCGGCTTGCGGTAGAGCTGGCGCGACGTCATCGCCTCGACCGAGTCGGCGACGGCGACGATCCGTGCGCCGACGGGGATCCCTTCGGCGGCGAGTCCGTCGGGATAGCCGGCGCCGTCCCAGCGTTCGTGGTGGTGGCGCACGATGGGCCGCGCGCCCGCGAGCAGGTCGAGGGGCTCGAGCAGCTTGTCGCCGATCTCCGTGTGCGTCTCGATGATCCGCCGTTCCTCGTCGTCGAGCGGGCCGGGCTTGAGCAGCACGCGATCGGGGATGCCGATCTTTCCGACGTCGTGGAGGATCGCGCCGAGCCGAACGGTCTCGATCTCCTCCGGCGCGACGCCGAGGTCCTCCGCGATGCGGACCGCGAGCGACGCGAGCCGTTCGCAGTGCCCGTGCAGGTACGAGTCGCGAGCCTCGATCGCATTCGCGAGGGCGCTCGCGAGCGTCGGGGCCAACAGGCGCTCGCGCAGCTCCTCGCGCGTGCGCGACGCGCGTTCGAGCGCGTCTGCGACGGCGGTCTGGAGCTCGGCGTGCGCAAACGGCTTGGTGACCAGGCCGGCCGCACCGCGGGTGAGGGCCTGGCTGAGCGTCTCGTACGTGCCGGCACCCGTGACGAGGATGACCGGCAGCGATGCCTGCCGGCTGCGGGCCGCCTCGAGCAGCTCGAGGCCGGACAGCCCCGGCATGACGACGTCGCTCACGATCAGGTCGAACTCGCCGTCGTCGAGCAGGTCGAGTGCGTGCTCGGCGCTGTCGGCGCCGACGACTTCGTGACCGACCGATTCGAGGATCTCGACGACGAGCATCCGGACCACGTCCTCGTCGTCGATCGCGAGGATCTTGCTCACCGGGCCTCCTCCGTGGCGAGCGGCAGGCGCACCGTGAAGCGCGCGCCGGTACCGCGTTCCGACGACGCGGTCAACGTGCCGCCGTGCGACTCGGCGATCCCGAGGCTGACCGACAACCCGAGACCGGTGCCGCCGACGTCGCGCTTCGTCGTGAAGAACGGCTCGAAGATGCGGGACAGCGCCGATGGATTGATTCCCGGCCCTTCGTCTGCGACCGTGACGAGCGCGTTCGCACCGCGCCATGTGACCTCGACATGCACGGTGCCGCCGAGCGGCATCGCCTGCCGCGCGTTCGCGATCAGATTGAGGAAGACCTGCTTGAGCTGGTTCGGGCTCGCGAGCACGAGAGCATCCGGTGCGTCGTAGCTGTCGGCGAGCTCGACGCCCTTGTGTGCGTTCGTGCGACGCACCAGGTCGACGGTCGAGCGGACGACGTCTTCGATCGGCACGAGGTGGCGCTCCTCTGTGTTCTCTCCGGCGAAGTCCAGCAGGGCACGCACGATCTCCTTGATCTCGAGCCCCGTCTCACGGATCAGCTCGAGCCGGTGGCGCGCACGCGACCCGTCCTCGGACTCCTTCAGCAGGAACTCGGTGAGACCGAGGATCGCGAACAGCGGATTGTTGATCTCGTGGGCGACCCCGGCCGCGAGCTCGCCGATCGCGGTGAGCTTGCCGCTCTGCATGAGCTGCTGGTCGAGCTGGCGCCGCTCCGTCAGGTCGGTGATGACGCCGAGTAGCAGGTCGCCGGCGAAGCCGTGCGAGGCAACCTCGACGACGAGCGATCGGCCGTCCTTGCAGCGATAGGTCCGCGTGATCACGGAGCCTGGGTCGAACCCGACGCTCACGTCCTCGTCGCCGGCCCACCACGGGAACGGAGGGACGGTCCCCACGATCTCCCCGAGCTCATGCCCGGTCAGGTCGGCGAACGCCTGGTTCGCCGCGAGCACGCGGCGATCGGTCTCCCGTCCCACAAGAAGAGGGATCGGCAGCGAGTCGAACAGCGCGACAAGCTGCTTCGAGTCGAGGCCGGAAGGCGACGGGAGTGTCGTGGTAGGCCGCAAGGTCCCAGCCACTCATCGGCAGCGACCCCGTCGGTCGGCCCTCCCCCAAAACGGGGATCCTGGCGGCCGCGGCCTCTCAGTAGGCGTCGAGCACGGCGGTGCGGCGCGATTCCCGCTCCAGCACGCGGAAGAGCATCAGTCCGGCCAGGGCGTACGCGGCAGCGATCCCGAGTTCGGTTCCGACGAGCCCGGCGACATGGCCGAGCGACGCGCCCGCTGCGACCTCGCGCGCAGCGGCGATCCCGTGGGTGAGCGGCAGGCAGCGGCCGACCGCGCTCATCCAGCCGGGGAGCGTCTCGAGCGGGATGTTGACGCCGCAGAAGAGCAGCATCAGGAAGTACGCGAGGTTCGCGGCGAAGAAGAAGTCCTTGGCCCGCAGCCCGATCGAGCCGAGCAGCATCCCGAACGCCGTGCACGAGAGCACCGTGACGACGACGACCGCCGCGAGCGGGATCACGGCGCCGACGCTGGGCCGGAAGCCGAGGATCAGCGCGCCGGCGACGAAGCTGAACGCGGAGACGAGCAGGCCGTTCGCGAGCACCGGCACGCCGCGACCGAGAAACACCGCCGAGCGGTTCGCCGGCGATGCGAGCAGCGGGCCGAGCGTGCCGAACCAGCGTTCGTTCGCGACCGCCATCGTCATCCCGTACACCGACGACATCGCGCACGCCTGGATCGAGTTGCCGACGATGTAGAAGTCGCGGCTCTCGGCGTGCGCGTACTGGCCGAGCTTGGTGAAGAAGATGAGCTAGATGAGCGCCATCGCCGGCGGTGCAGCCGCGCCGAGCTCCAGCGTGCCCTGCCAGCGCTGCCACTGGATCATCCCGCCCGAGCCGAACAGTGTCGTCGACCACACCCCCATCATTCCGGCGCCGAGCGCTGCATAGAGAAGCGTTCCGTTTCTGCCGCCTGCGCGGAACATGTAGAAGGCGATCGTCGCGAAGACGATCGGCTGCACGATCGACGTCAGCAGGAAGAAGCTCGACGTCCCGAGCATCTTCAGGTTCATCTGGAACCCGCTCGCAACGACTTTGAGCGATCTCATTCGGCCGTGACGAGCGCGATGTAGGCGTCTTCGAGCGTGGGCTCGCGGGAGGAGACGCGTCCGACCTCGAAGCCGTCGAGCTCGGCAAGCAGGGGTGCCGTCAACTCCCGGTCGCCCGTGGTCTGGACGACGAGCAACTGCTTCTGCTCGCGCTCCTCGACGGTGACTGCGGTGACGCCTTCGATCGACCGAAGACGCGCGACAGCCGCCTCGTCGACGCCGAACGCGTCGATCTCGGTGACGCGTCCTTCCGCGACGCCTGCCTTCAGCGCGTCCGGCGTCCCTTCGCCGACGATACGACCTTTCGCGATCACCGCGATCCGGTCGCAGAGCGTGTCGGCCTCGAACATGTAGTGCGTCGTGAGCAGCACGGTCTTCCCCGCCGCAATCAGGTCGGCGATCGTCGTGCGGAGCTCGCGCGCGCCGACCGGGTCGACGCCGATCGTCGGTTCGTCGAGAAACACGACCTCGGGGTCGTGCAGGATCCCCCGCGCGATGTGCAGGCGCTGGCGCATGCCACGCGAGTAGCCCTCGACGCGCTCCTGCTCGCGCCCTTTCAAGCCGACGAGCTCGAGCACCTCGTCGATGCGCGTGCGCTGCGCCTTGCCGGAGACCCCGTACAGCTCCGCGAAGTAGCGGAGGTTGTCGCGCGCCGAGAGGCGCTCGTAGAGGCCGCGGTCGCCGCCGAACACGTAGCCGATCCGCTTCCGCACCTCCCGGGCGTCCTCGACGACGTCGTGTCCGAGGACGCGCGCCTGCCCGCTCGTCGGCAGGAGGAGCGTGATCAGCATCTTGATCGTCGTCGTCTTGCCGGCGCCGTTCGGGCCGAGCAGGCCGAACAGCTCGCCTTGCTCGACCGTGAACGAGATCCCGCGGACGGCTTCGACATCGAGCGGCTTCCGCCGGAGCACGCCGGTGGACGTACGGTACGTCCTGCGTAGCTCGATGGCCTCGATTACCGCCATTGTCTCGACCCTAGCCGTTGCCGCCGTCATCGGTTGGTCGACGCAGCACCGCCCGATCGAGCTTCTTCATCGCCCGGGGCCAGGGCCTCGCGTGCTGGTCGTCGGCTGCATCCACGGCAACGAGTGCGAGGGCGTGGTGGTCGTGACCGCGCTCCTGCGGACGCGTCCGCACGAGGACCTCTGGCTGCTGCCGAATCTGAATCCGGATGGGTACGTCGTGCGTCATCGCGGCAACGCGAACGGGGTCGACCTGAACCGCACGTTCCCGAACGGCCGCCAGTCGGAAACGCGTGTCGCGGTCGCGCTGGTCAGGCGGCTTCATCCCGACGTGACGATCTGGTTCCACCAGGCCGAGGATCGAGTGCGGGCGTGGGGCGGGTCGGAAGCGGTCGCCCGCCGGTACGCGCGCCTGTCGGGCCTGCGGTATGCGTCGGTCGAGTGGCCGCCGGGCGCTGCGACCCGCTGGCAGAACACGGTTCTTCGCGAGAAGAGCTTCGTCGTCGAGTTGCCGGCCGGGAGACTTTCGCCCCGGCAGCTCGCTGCTCAGGTGCGCGCGGTGCTCGGCGTCGCGACTACAGGCTGAGCCTCGCAGTTCGTCTGCGGGTCTCCCTCGCAGCAGCCGAGCTTCAGCTTGCACCGCCCGCACTGCCACGTCCCGTGGCGCCATTCCATCGTCCCGCTGCAGCGCCAGCAACGCTCCGCTTCCATGGTTCCGAGCGTAGAGCCGCGGCAGGACGTCGGTACAATCAAGCCCGCCTGGCGGCGTAGCTCAGCTGGTTAGAGCGTCGGACTCATAACCCGAAGGTCGGTGGTTCGAGCCCACCCGCCGCTACTCGGTTCGTTCGATGCTCCGCGTCGACATTGCTCGGCCGGTCCCGGCGCTTGACTGCGGGCGACCCGCGGATCAGTGTCAGTTGACATGAGGGGACGGTTCCTTCCGTTTGCGGTCATCGCGGTCGCGGCCGCCTGTCTGACGGCAAGCGCCGCAGGCAGCGGCGCGGCGAAGCCGACGATCGGGCGGCCGGTCCCCACGCCGACCAAGCCACGGCCGGGCTTGCACTTCAAGGTGGCATTCCACGTCGCACGCGCGACGTCCGCGAAGTTCACGGTGACGCTCGACGGCAGGGCCCAGCGCCATTCGGATTCGTTCAAGGCCGGCGTCGCGCAGACCACGATGACGCTCCCGGCGTCGGCGGGAGGCAAGGCGCTCGCGATCACGGTAACGGCCCATGCGGGCACGGCCTCCGCGACCAGGAAGGTGTCGTACGCGGTGCAAGTGTCTCCGCCTCCCTTGCTCTCGATTCACAGCGCCTCGGTGGCTGAGGGGAACAGCGGCACGACCCCTCTGAGCTTCCAGGTCACGCTGTCCCATGCCTCCACGAAGACCGTCACCGTCGCGTACTCGGCTGCCGACGCATCGGCGAGCGCGCCCTCGGACTATGTCCCTGCCGACGGAACTCTCTCCTTCAACGCGGGGCAGACGACGAAAGCCATCGTCGTGTCCGTCGTCGGCGACACGAGCGTCGAGCCCGACGAGAACTTTGCCGTGACGCTGAGCGATCCGGTCAACGCGAAGCTCGGAACGAGCGTCGCGATCGGCACGATCACCAATGACGACACCGCCGCGCCCGTCTCCGCCGGATCGTGGCAGGGAGACACCCAGGAGGGGAATCACGTCTTCTTCAACGTGAGCTCGGACCGAAGGATCTCCGGATTCCGGACGAACAGCCTCACCGAGAACTGCAGCGGCGGCACGTACGTCGAGGGGACTGTCGACTGGGGCACGCAAGCCTTCCCGATCGCCGACGATGGCACGTTCTCAGCCAGCTACAGCTGGGCGGGGTCGCAGACGGTCAACGGGATCGAGTACACCGCCGAGACGTGGAAGCTGACGGGGACGTTCGCGACGGCGACGACGATCAGCGGCACGATCGCCTTGACCGACGAGCTGAACTATCAGGGGACGCACTACAGCTGCGCCGGCTCGGTGACGTTCACCGCCACGTTCCAGGGCTGAGCGCCGTCGTATAGTCGGACGCACCGATGGGTCGGCTACCCAGGGTGCTGCTTTCCCCCGTTTCGCGCGTGTCCGTGTCGCGGATGATCTCGGTGACCGGAGACCGGGCCGCGTGGATCGCGCTCGTCGCCGTCATCTACGCGCGCACCGGCGGGTCGGGGGCGTGGATCTCTGCCGCGCTCGTCGTGCAGTTCGGCGTGTTCGTACTGGTTGCACCATGGAGCGGCGCAATCGGCGACCGGCTGGATCGACGCCGCGTGATGATCGCCTCGGACCTCGCCACGGCCCTCGTGTTCGTCGGCATCGCGTTCGCGCAGTCGCCGATCCTGCTCGTGGTGCTCGCCGGGCTTGCGTCCGTGGCGGCCGCGCCCTTCGGGCCTGCGTCGTCGGCGTTCCTCGTGATGCTGGTGCCCGAGGAGGAACGCGCGCGGGCAACGGCAGCGAGGGCCTCGGGCGCCGCAGCCGGCGTCATCCTCGGCGGGCTGATCGGCGGAGGCGTGGTCGCGGCGTTCGGCGGGACCGCGGCCTTTCTCCTCAACTCCGCCTCGTTCGTCGTCTCCGCGTTGCTCGTTGTCTCGATCCGCGGCGGCTACCGGGCGGCTCCGAGCGACGACGCGACTCACGCCGGCATCTGGGCGGGCGTACGACTGATCGGCCGTGAGCCGGCCCTTCGGCTCGTTCTCGCCGCCAACGGCGCGGCGCTCGTCGGCTACGGGATGATCAACGTCGCCGAGTTTCCACTCTTCGCTCTGCTCGGCACAGGTGCGTCGGGGTTCGGCATTGCGACCGCGGGGTTCGGGATCGGACAGCTGCTCGGTGCGCGTTTCGGCCGTCGAGCCGACGGCGCCCGCGGGGAGAAGCGCGCGCTGCTGCTGGGCTGGCTGGTCGGCGGAATCACCTTGTTCGCGTGCGGCGTGATCCCGAGCAACCTCGCCGTCATTCTCCTGTTCACGATCTCCGGCGTCGGTTCGTCGCTCGCAGGTGTTGCGACCACGTTGGTGCTGCAGCGGCATGCTCCGGACGCCGTGCGCGCGCGGGTGTTCGCCGCCTCGGGGTCGGTGAACGTCGGCGCGATCGTCGTTGCGATGATCGTCGGCGGCGCGCTCATCGGGCCGGTAGGCCCGATCGCGCTCTGCCTGGTCTGCGGAGCAGTGACATTGTTCGCCCTTCTGCCCTCGTGGCTCTTGCCTCCGCGGGGCGGCCTGCCCTGGAAGCCCGAGCCCGAACCCGTGCCCGCCCCGAGAGAGCGCCGTTGGCTGCTGGCCACCTACTAGGACACGCCCACCTGGCGCGGGGAGCACCGGCTGGGGTGCGCGGCTCGGGTACTCGGTGGACCGGCTCGCGGCCGCGAACCGCGAATCGGTCGCGTTCCTGCGCGAGGCGTGCGCTGCTCGCGACGTGCGCGCGATCATCAGCGGAGCGATCGGGCCGCGCGGCGACGGGTACGTCGCCGGCGAGACGATGAGCACGAAGGAGGCCCGGAGCTACCACGCCCCGCAGATCGAGGCGGTGGCGTCGGCGGGCGTCGACCTGGTCTCTGCGATCACGATGACGTACGCCGAGGAGGCTGCGGGGATTGCGCTCGCGGCCTCCGGAGTCGGCGTCCCCGTTGCCGTGTCCTTCACGCTCGAGACGGACGGCCGCTTGCCGTCAAGGCAGGCGCTCGGTGCGGCGATCGCCCAAGTGGACGCAGAGACGGGCTCGGCGCCCGTCCCGGGGCGCGAACCTGACCGTGTTCGGCGGCTGCTGCGGACCGACCACCGTCACATCGACGCCGTCGCGGTTGCGGTCAGGAGATGACGGCGGCTCAGCCGACGCGAACGACGAAGAACGCAACCGCGACGTACTGACACGCGAGCGCCCCGATCGTCAGGGCGTGGAAGAGCTCGTGGTAGCCGAAGACCCGCGGGAACGGGTCCGGCCGCCTGAGCGCGTAGACGACCGCGCCGGCGGTGTAGGCGAGGCCGCCGGCGGCGAGGAGGATGACCGGGGTGATCCCGTCGTGCTTCACCACTTCCGGCAGTGCGGCGACCCCGGCCCAGCCGAGCACCACGCCGACGACCGCCGAAAGCACTTTCGGCGCGCCGACCCAGCAGAGCTTCACGAGCACCGCAGCCGCTGCGCCCGACCAGACGATGGCGAGCGTCGTCACGCGCCACGATCCGTGCAGGCTGATCAGCCCGACCGGGGTGTACGTCCCCGCGATCAGCAAGAAGATGCCGGCGTGGTCGGCGCGTCGCATCCAGAGGCGCGCCGCTGTCCGCTGCCACCGAACGCGGTGGTAGATCGTGCTCGTCCCGAGCATCACCGTCGCCGACAGCGCGAACGCAAGGGCCGGGAGCGTGCGCTCATCGGGGGCAGCGATCACGAACAGCACGCCGATCACGCACGAGGCGACGAACGCGCCGCCGTGGAGCATCCCGCGCAGGAGCGGCGGCTCGGCGACCGGATCGTCGTGCTCGGCCATGATGTTCTTTCGTCTCAAGGCATATTGGATTACGATGCGTTCCGTCCAGTGGAGCAGGTGAGGACGCCTGCCGGGTCTATCAAACAAGAGGGAGAAATGCGGCGTTTCTCGGTCGCGGCCGGGACGTTCACCGACACGACTCAGGGCATCGAGCTGTTCTCGTTCTCTGCGGCGAAGGGGTCGGGAAGCGGATGCACAACCAGGCGACGATCACGTGCACGTCCACTGAGACGGGCACGGCAGCCGACCTTGGTCAAGCCGTAGCCCGACCGGGAACCGGGGGTGCGCAGGGGAGCGCGCATCCCCGGTTTTTCCAGGTCCCGCTACAATCCCGCGGCCCGAGGGCGGTGCGTCAGCGTGCCCGGCGGCAAAACACCTCAGAGAGACGAGACATGGCAAAGACCGGAGTCAGAGTTGCGATCACGCTCGCGTGCACCGAGTGCAAGCGGCGCAACTACCAGACGATGAAGTCGAAGCGGAACACCCCGGACCGCGTCGAGTTCAAGAAGTACTGCCGTTGGTGCGGCAGCCACACGCCGCACCGGGAGACGCGCTAGCCGATGTCCGACGCGCGCTCGGAGCGCCATCCGACCGTCCGCTCGCAGCCTGCGGAAGAACGTCGCAGGGGCAACTTCGTCCAGGAGTCGTGGGCGGAGCTCAAGAAGGTCGAGTGGCCGGGCCAGAACCAGGTGATCCAGGGCACGGTCGTCGTGCTCGTCGCGTGCTTCGTCGTCGGCACGTATCTCTACTTGAACGACATCGTCTGGAAGCATGTCGTCGCCAAAGTCTTCCTCGGTCAGTAACCGACAAAGGATTCGCATGTTCCGCTGGTACGTCGTCAACACCTATTCCGGCCACGAGAACAAGGTCAAGGCCAACCTCGAGCACCGCATCGAGTCGATGGGGCAGCGTCCGCGCTTCCGGCGCGTCGTCGTCCCGACCGAGCAGGTGATCGAGACCAAGGACGGCCAGAAGGTTCAGGCCGAGAAGCGCGTGCTTCCGGGCTACGTCCTCGTGAACATGGACTTGAACGACGACGCC
>DASXDB010000277.1:0-5967 GCA_036490895.1 Gaiellaceae bacterium | reverse complement strand
GCGCGAACCGATTCGACCAGTGCGTCCTCGAGCTCGGGCAGATCGGGATGCGTCGGCTCCGGGGCGGCCCAGACGGCGAACACCATCGGCAGCCCCGTGCGCTCGAGCCACAGCCGGCCGAGGTCGTGATGCGGCGTCGGGTCCTCGAAGGCCGACTTCAACGCCGCGTCGCCGATCAGCAGCTTCGCTTCCGCCTCCTCGCCGAGGGGCACCTGCACCGCGTCCGGGAACAGCACCTTCGTCAGCACGACCGAAGTGGCCGACTCCGGCGTCACCGCAACGGTGCGGATCTTCTCGGGCGGCGTCTTCGAGATCAGCTGGATCGACTCGACCGCGCCCTCGCTCGAGACGCAGAGGCGCGGCAAGAGCCGCAGCGTGTCGGCGTGACGCGCGTACTCGATCGAGGAGATCGGCGCGACGTCGAGCTCACCGGCGACGAGCCGGCGGTTGAGCTCCGTCGGCACGCCGACGATCTCCTCCACCGCCGCGTCGAGCCGGAAGAAGACCGGCGCCATGTTCGCGTACCCGATGCGGCCGAGGCGAATGCGCGTCATCCCGCGCGGTCCACCACGGCGTAGGTCAACGCCTCGAGCTCTTCGCGGTGCGGATGCTCCTCGAGGTACGAGCGCGCGCGCGCCGCGTAGTCGAGCGCCCAGTCGCGTGACCGCTCGATCGCCCCGGTCGCGGCGACGCGCAAGAGCGTCCCGTCGAGCGGACCGCCCGCCAGCGCCTCGCGGACGACGGCATCCTCGCGCGCGGCAAAGAGGAGCGGCATCGTCGGCGTCCCCTCGCGGAGGTCGGTGCCGGGGATCTTCCCCGTCTCCTGCGTCTGCCCGGCGCAGTCGAGGATGTCGTCCGCGATCTGGAAGGCGAGGCCGAGCGCCAGGCCGTACTGCCCGAGCGACTCGTCGCCTCCCGACCCGAGCAGGCACGCAGCCTCGATCAGCTTGGCCGTCTTCAGCATGCACCGCTCCAGGTAGGCGTCGATCACGGTGTCCGGATCGTGCGCCTGCAGCTTCTGCATCGCCTCGCCCCGCGCAAGGCACAGTGCGGCATCCGCGAGGGTGCGTACCGCCTGCTCGTCGCCCGTCTCGACGAGCACGCCGAACGCACGCGCGTAGAGATAGTCGCCGGCCGCTTTGGCCGCATCGGCGCCGTAGACGGACCACGCAGCAGGAAGCCCGCGGCGGAGGCGGGCACCGTCGACGAGATCGTCGTGCACGAGCGTCGCCATGTGGACCATCTCGACGGCGACAGCCGCCTCGACCGACGGCTCGCCGCGCGCAGTCAGAAAGCAGAGCAGCGGCCGCAGGCGCTTGCCGCCGGCCGCGAGCGCCTCGCCGGCCACCTCCTCGGCGAGCCCGGGCCGAGCGGCGACCGCGCGGGCGAGCCCCGCCTCGACCTCCGCCATGTACGCAGCGACGCCCGGGGTCGCGTGCACCTGCGGGAGGGTCATTCCGCGACCCCCGTGTGGAGCGCCACGATCGAGCCGCCGAGCAGCCTGAAGCGGACCTCGCCGAAGCTGTGAGCCCGCATCAGCTCGACCAGCGCCTCCGCGTCCGGGAACCGCTTCACCGACGCAGGAAGGTACGCGTAGGCCGACCCTCCGGGCAACACCTTGCCGAGCAATGGAACGATGCGGTCGAACCAGAGCGAGAAGAACGGACGGAGGACCCCGCGCGGGCGCGTGATCTCGAGAACGGCGAGCCGACCGCCTGGACGAAGCACGCGGCGCAGCTCCGAAAGCGCGCGCTCGAGGTCGGCGACGTTGCGAACGCCGAAGCCGACGGTGACCGCCTCGAACGAGCCGTCGCTGAACGGCAGCGCCAGCAGGTCGCCGCGAACCCATTCGATCTGCGTGCTCTTGCGGCGCGCGCGCTCGAGCATCCGCTCCGAGAAGTCGAGCCCGGTGACGCGTGCGGCGCCCGCCTTCCGGTCGGCGAGCGCGAGGTCGCCCGTGCCGCATGCGCCGTCGAGCACCGCGTCCCCGGGCCGCACGACCGCTTCGGCGGCGAGCCGCCGCCAGCGAACGTCGAGCCCCACCGTCATCACGCGGTTCATCACGTCGTACACCGGCGCGATCCGGTCGAACATCGTGCGGACGGCGTCGGGCGCGAGCGTCATCAGCTGGCCGAGCCCCACCGGGGGACGAGCGCGTTCTCGAGGCCGAGCTGGTCGAGGCAGCGCGCGACGACGAAGTCCACGAGATCCTCCACCCGCTCGGCGCCGTGGTAGAAGCCGGGCGCGAGGAACAGGATCGTCGCGCCGGCACGCTTCAGCGTCAGCATGTTCTCGAGGTGGATCGCCGAGAGCGGCGTCTCGCGCGGGCAGAGCACGAGCTTCCGTTCCTCCTTCAGCGCGACCGATGCCGCACGGTGGATCAGGTTCTGCATTGCCCCCGAGGCGATCGTGCCGAGCGTGCCCATCGAGCACGGGCAGATCACGTAGGCGTCCACCTTCGCGGAGCCCGACGCGTACGGCGCCTTCCAGTCGTTCGGCTCGTAGACCGTGACGCCGTCGCCTGCGCCTTCGGTGAACCGCGCGAGCGTCTCGTCGCGCGACAGCCGCGCGTCCCCGTAGAGCTCAGTGGCGAGCACCTCGATCGCTGCGCCCGACACCGAGACGCCGACCTCGCACTCGCCAGAAGCGAGCGAGTGGAGCAGGCGGTGCGCATACGGTGCGCCGGAGGCGCCCGTGATCCCGAGAAAGACGCGCATTCAGCGCGAAGGGTAGAGGCGAGTCCGACTCTGCGGGTCGCTGTTCGTTGTCCGGGTGCGATGGATGGTCTGAGGCAAGGACGCAGGTCGTGCCGATAGTGGTGCTATCGGCACGACCGAGGACACAGCATCAGGCGATCCAGCGCGGCCGGACGACACAACTGTGGCCCGCAGGGTCGGACCTGCTACTTGCCGCCCTTGGAAGCCTCGAGGAAATTGGCGAGCTTGGTGAGGTTCGCCACTCCGAGGCCCTGGAACGACGGCATCGGCGAACCGGGGTTCACGCCGGCCGGGTTCTGCAGATGGCGGATCTGGAAGTCGATGCCCTTGTTCTTCGCGCCTTCCGCGCTGAGGTTCGGCGCGCCTGCGAAGCCGCCGCCGAGGCCGAGGTACGTGTGGCAGTTGAGGCAGCCCGAAACCGCGAAGAGCTTCGCGCCCGCGATCGCCTTCGGGTTGTTCGTGAAGCCCTGCTTCTTCGCCCACGACGGCACCTTGGCGAGCAGCTCGGTGCCCAGCGACTCCTTGGCCGTCGCGCCCTTGTAGGTCAGGACACCCATCGAGACGACGACGAGGATCGACGCGACGATCGCAACCGGGCGGCGCAGCAGCCGGCGCTCGGGGCGGACGTCGATGAACGGCACCGCGATCAAGATCACGAGCAGTACCGTCGGCAGGCCGATCGTGCCGATGAGCACGGTGTCGGGCCACTTGAAGATGCGCAGCAGGTAGAAAAGGAAGTAGAAGTACCAGTCGGGGCGAGGCACGAAGCTGAACGTGCCGGGGTCGGCCGGTGCGTCGTAGAGCTTCCCGAGCCAGCCCGGAGCGGTGCCGATGTGGTCGCCCGGCGTCGAGTACTTCCAGACGATCGCGAGCCCGGTGATGACGCTCACGACGACGAGCGACATGACCGTGTCGTGGAACATCGCGAAGGGATAGAACGGCTTCCCGCGCGACTCGACGTCGTCCTTGTACTGCTTGAAGATGCGGCGGCGTTCGGCGATCCGGTCGGTCGCCATTAGCGGCCTCTCCGGAACCGCGACAGCCCGGAGCGGCCGACCTGGCCGTTCGGGATCTGGCCGTCCAGCGGGCCGGTGCCCGCCGCTTCCTTCGACCACGGCGGCGAGGTGACGCCGAGGCGGATGACCAGGTACAGGTGCAGGCCGATCAGCGCGGCGATCGCGCCCGGGATCATCAGCATGTGGATCGCGTAGAACCGCGACAGCGTGTCCGAGTTGATGTACGTGCCGCCGTTCAGGAACTGCGCGAGGAAGGGGCCGAGAAACGGTGCAGTCCCGTTGATGTTCACGCCCACCACGGTCGCCCAGTACGACGTCTGGTCCCACGGCAGCAGGTAGCCCGTGAACCCTTCGCCGAGGCCCATCGCGAGGAGCAGCACGCCGATGATCCAGTTCAGCTCGCGCGGGTACTTGTACGCGCCGAACAGGAACACGCGGCCCATGTGCATGAACATGAGGATGATGAAGACCGACGCGCCCCATCGGTGCATGCCGCGGACGAGCCACCCGGCCCAAAGGTCGTTCGTGATGTGCTGCATCGACTCGTACGCGACCGGCAGCTTGGTCACCGGGTCGATCGTCGGGTCCGGCTTGTAGTACATCGCGAGGATCGAGCCGGTCAGCGCCTGCACGATGAACGCGGTCAGCGTCGCCGAGCCGAGCGTCTGGAACCAGTTCGTGTCGCCCGGGACCTTCCGGAACAGGAAGTACTTGATCGCGCCGACGAGGCCCGAGCGCTCCTCGAGCCAGTCGACCGGATACAGGATCGTCTGCTGGATCTGATCCTTACGGGTGAGTCGACGCGTGGCCATGGTGTTCCTGAACCTCAGTGCGGCGGCTGGATGGGATAGAGCCAGGACTCGAGGCCGTTCACGTGCTCACCCGGGAACGAGAACGTCCACTTGTGGATCACGGCCGACGCCCCGGCGCCGTCGACGTGCGACACCGAGAACGGCTTCCCGATGAACAGGTGACCGTTCCGGATCGAGAACGAGTAGCGGTCGAGCGCGCGCACCGGCGGGCCGGCGATGCGGTTTCCCTCGGTGTTGTACTGGCCGCCGTGGCACGGGCAGCCGAAGCCTGCGATCGACACCGTCGGGATCAGCGTCACGTCGCCGATCTGCTTCGTGTTCTTCTCGTCCAGAGGCCCGTTGGCCTGGACCGGGCAGCCGAGGTGCGCACAGTGGTTCGAGATGATCGTGAAGCTCGGCTGGCCCTTCAGCTGCCCGTTGTACCGGACGAACGCCGTCCGCCTCGACACTTCGCCCTGCGACTTGTCCGCCATGTACGTAACGATCAGGTACTTCCCCTCGGGGTAGTCGGAGATCGGGCCGACATCGTGGTCTTTCTGCCCCTGCTTCAGGAACGCCGGCGCGATCATGAAGCCGACCGCAGGCGCGGTGACGATCCCGCCGATCACACCGCCGAGACCGAGCGTCGAGAGCTCGAGGAACTTCGACCGCGGATAGCGCTCCTCCGGCTCGTCCTGCACCGTGACCGCGGCAGGCTCTGCCGCCGCCGCGCGCACGCCGGTCTCGGGTGCGACGTCGGGCGCGTGCGCGAGCGCCGTCCCCGCAGTCAGGTCGCGAACCCAGAGGAACGCGAACGACAGCGCGATCAGTCCGCCGACCGCGGCCACCCACCAGGAGATGACCACTCCGACCAAGAGGACGACAACGCCGACGGCGAAGCCGACCGGCCACAGGCTCGGCCCCGGAACGTGCGGATGGTCGTCGTGGGGCTCGGTCAACAGCGATTAGGGATTCAACCGGGGGTGGCGCAGAGGGTCAACGTCGTAACAGGCGGCGCGAACTCTGACGCATTCGGCCGTTCCCTGCTCGTTCAACCGTACCTATTCCATATTCGCCCCACCGCCGGTCGACGAGCTCCCGGGTCGCAGCGTCCATCTCGATCTCCGGCGGCCACTCCCGCGCCCCCTCGAGCGGCCCCTTGGCAGTCGCGTCGATCCCGATCTTGCCGCCGAAGAACTGGAGCGTCGGCGCGTGATCGAGATGGTCGAGCGGGCCTTCGCCGATCATCACGTCTCGCTTCGGATCGACGTTCGCGCCGACGTAGAACATCACCTCTGCGTAGTCGTGCACGTTCACGTGCTCGTCGACGACCACGACCCCTTTCGTCAGGCTCAGCATCCCGAGGCCCCAGATAGCGTTCATCACCTTGCGCGCGTGACCGGGGAACGCCTTCTTGATCGAGACGATGCAGAGGTTGTGGAA
>DASXDB010000276.1:0-4227 GCA_036490895.1 Gaiellaceae bacterium | reverse complement strand
ACGGCGGACCGCATCCTCGTGCCGAGGCCGCCTGCCATGAGAACTGCGGCGAGGTTCTCCATCTCGAACGGAGACTACTGGGGCGCCAGGATTCGAACCTGGGATCGCGGGACCAAAACCCGCTGCCTTACCGCTTGGCTACGCCCCACGGAGCGCAGGTACCGAGTCTATTTGGGCCGCTCGGTGAAGAGGAAGATCAGCGCGGCGATCGCAAGCAGGGCGATCACGCCGATCGCAATCGCCTTGACGACCGCGAGCGCGATCGGCACGCAGAGGACGAGCAGCTGCGAGACCGCGAAGATCCACCCTGCCTCGCGCAGCGTGTCCGAGCGGTTGCCGCGCGCGACGTAGAACCAGAAGCCGACCGCGATCACCGCAAGGGCGACCGCGGCCCACCAGTGGAGCGCGTGGAAGAGGAAGAGCAGCCCCTCGAACGCGGCGATCCAGAGGGTGAAGCGAAACCGGCGCTCGCGGAGCCAGCGCCCGGTGCGCGTCGACCCGTGCTCGATCGCGTGGCCACCGAACATCGCCGCTCAACCGTACCACGCAGGTCTCGTGATCCACGTCTCCCCGAGGCCGCGCAGGGCGGCCTGCGCGCGCCCCGCGTCGTCGTCGCTCTCGAAGATGCCGAACACGGTCGGCCCCGCGCCGCTGACGTCCGCACGGAACGCGCCGTGGTCGCGGAGCCGGTCGGCGAGCGGCGAGCTCGCGAGATCGTTCGGCGGCAGCGCAGCGAGGTCGCGAGGGACCTTCACGCCCGCGAGCGCAGCGTGGAGAGCAGCGGCGCGCTCGGCGTACCCGATTTCGCCGGCGCGGTCGTCGAACGCGGCGTAGACGTCCGCCGTCGCGCGCTTCTCCGCGCCGGCCGGCAGGATCAGCAGCACTGCGTAGTCGTGCGGGAGGTCGACCGGCTCGAGCACCGTTCCGTCCCGCGTGCCGAGCTGCGGCCCGCTGCGCAGGAAGAACGGCACGTCGGCACCGACGCGCGCCGCGAGCTCGTGCAACTCGCCGGCCGAGAGCGACGGCCGGCGCAGCCGGTTCGCGAACCGCAGCGCGGTCGCGGCATCGGAGCTGCCGCCCCCGAGACCGGCCGCGACCGGGATCCGCTTCTCGATGCGCACGCGCCACTCCCCGCCGAGCAACTCGAGCGCCTTGCGGACGATCGTGTCGTCGAAGCCCGTGACGACCGTCTCGCCGGCGGGCTCCACGTCGACCTCGTCCGCCAGGTCGAGCGCCTGGTACACGGTCGTCAGCTCGTGCTTGTCGTCGGCCCGGCGCGGGCCGACGACCAGCGCGAGATTGATCTTCGCCGGCGCGATCACCGCAGCGCCGCCTCGAGCGCAACGAACTCCGCCGGTTCCAGCGCCTCGGCGCGGACGTCCGCGCGACGCCCGATCGCGTCGAGCGCCGCGGCGGCGCGCTCGCGTGACGCGAGCCCGGCGAGCGCCAGCGAGTTGGCCAATGTCTTTCGGCGGTGCGCGAACGACGCAGTGACGACCCGCCTGAGGTCCGGCGTCGATCCGGGAGCGATGCGGCGGAAGGCGACGAGGGCCGAATCGACGTTGGGCTTCGGGCGGAACACCTCGCGCGAGACCGGGTGGAAGCCGCTCCGCTCGGCCGCGAGCTGGACGAGCACGGACACCGCGCCGTAGGCCTTGGTCGAGGGCTTGGCGAAGAACCGGTCGGCGACCTCGCGCTGCACCATCACGCACCACAGGTCGAGCTGCTCGAGCGCGAGGCTCTCGGCGACGACCGGCGTGGCGATGTTGTACGGCAGGTTCGCGACGAGCTTGCGAGGCGGCGGTTCGAGCGAGCGGACATCGAGGTCCAACGCGTCGCCCCAGTGCACCGTCGTGCGCTCGATGGCGGCGAGGTGCTCCTCGAGGCGGCGATCGACCTCGACTGCGTGGACATGCTGGACGCGCTCGGCGAGGAACCGGGTCAGGACGCCGAGCCCGGGGCCGATCTCGAGCACGACGTCCGCCGCCGCCGGCTCGGCGAGGCGCTCGATCACTCGCAGGATGTTCTCGTCGACCAGGAAGTGCTGGCCAAGGTCTTTGCGCGCGACCAGCCTCATGCGATGGCGAACGCACGCGATGCGTTCACGTCCGCGAGCGTGCGCACGTCCTCGTCGCGCAGCTCGGAGAGGAAGTCGTATGTGTGCACGGCGTAGGCCGGCTCGTTCCGGCGCCCGCGAACCGCTTGCGGGGCGAGATACGGGCTGTCCGTCTCGACCAGCAAGCGCTCGGACGGAACGCGCCGGGCGCAGTCGCGGAGCTCGTAGGCGTTCTTGTAGGTGACGTTGCCCGCGAACGAGACATACCAGCCATTCGCCAGCGCGTCGTCGAGCAGCGCCGGCGACGAGAAGCAGTGGAGGATCACAGTGCCGTCGTGAGCGACGAGGCGGTCGCGCGTGTCGTCGTCGGCGGCACGCGTGTGGATTACGACCGGCTTGCCCAGCTCTCGTGCAAGCGCAAGCTCCTCGTCGAACAGCCGCTGCTGCGCGTCATGCGGCGCGTAGTCGCGAAAATAGTCGAGGCCGGTCTCGCCCACCGCGACCGCCTTGGGATGGGCGAGCAACGCACGGAGCTCGGTGAGATCGCCGGCGTCGTCCGCCTCGTGCGGGTGCACCCCGAGGGAGGCGTAGACGCTGTCATGCCGGTCGGCAAGCGCGAGTGCCTCGCGCGCCCCGGAGACGGTCGTCGCGACCGCGATCACGCGCGTCACCCCGGCCGCTGCGGCGCGCTCGAGGACGTCCGACGCGTCGCCGCCGAGATGCGCGTGCGTGTCGATCACTCGGCGCCGGCGTCGCGCATCCGCGCCAGCTCCTCGTCGACGATCGACTCGTCGAGCTTGCGGAAGAGCGGCTTCGGCTCGCGCAGCGGCTGGCCGGGCTGCAGGTTGCTCGGCTCCCACGTGCCGACCCAGCGCGTGTAGTCGCCGGTCAGGATCTCGTGGGTCTCGCCGTCGTCCTCGACCTCGCGGAACTCGACCGGGCCTGCGATCACCCCGTCATAGCCGAGCAGCTCATGCAGCTGCTGGCACGTGTGCGGCAGGAACGGCGTCAGGATCGTCTTCAGGCCGTCGACTGCTCGCAGTGAGACGTACAGCACGGTGCCGGCGCGCGTTTCGTCCGTCTTGATCACCGTCCACGGAGCTTGGTCGGAGATGTACTGGTTGACGGTCGACGCAAGCCGCATCGCCTCACCGAGCGCGGCGCGGAAGCGTCCGGCTTCCAGGTGCGATCCGACCGAGTCGAAGCCCGCGTCCACGCCGTCCAGCACCGCCTGGTCCTCGAGGGCGAGCGCAGCCGGCTGCGGCACGGCGCCGAAGGTGCGATGGGCGTTCGTGAGGGTGCGGTTGACGAGGTTGCCCCAGTTCGCGAGCAGCTCGTCGTTGTTCCGCCGAACGAAGTCGGCCCAGGTGAAGTCGGTGTCCTGCGTCTCCGGGCTCGCGGCGATCAGGTAGTAGCGGAGCGGGTCCGGGTCGTAGCGGTCGAGGAAGTCGCGGAGGTAGATCGAGTGCCCGCGGCTCGTCGAGAACTGCTTACCCTCCATGTTCAGGTACTCGGTCGCGAACACGTCGTCGGGAAGGTGCAGCGGCGTGCCCGCACCGACCTCACCACCGTCGCCGTACGCGAGGAGGATCGCCGGCCAGATCACGGTGTGGAAGACGATGTTGTCTTTTCCCTGGAAGTACGCATGCAGCGCTCCGTCGTTCTGCCACCAGCTGCGCCATGATTCAGGCTCGCCTCGCACCCGAGCCCACTCGATGCTCGCCGACAGGTACCCGATCACCGCGTCGAACCAGACGTAGATCCGCTTGTTCGGGTCTTCGGCGTAGCCGGGAATCGGAATGCGAACGCCCCAGTCGAGGTCGCGCGTCATGGGGCGCGGGCGGATATCGTCGACCAGCCCGAGCGAGAAGTTCCGCACGTTCGGGCGCCAGCCCGGCCTACCCTCGATCCACGCCCTCAAGACCTCTGCGAACGCCGGCAGGTCGAGGAAGAGGTGGTTCGTCTCCCGGAACTCCGGCGTCGTCCCGTCGATCTTGGAGCGCGGGTTGATCAGGTCGGTCGGGTCGAGCTGGTTGCCGCAGTTGTCGCATTGGTCACCGCGCGCCTCGGGGTAGCCGCAGATCGGGCACGTTCCCTCGATGTAGCGGTCGGGCAGGGTGTGCCCGGTCGTCGCCGAGAACGAGACCAGTTGCGTCCGTTCGACGATCGCG
>DASXDB010000275.1:0-4941 GCA_036490895.1 Gaiellaceae bacterium | reverse complement strand
TGGTTGCCGCAGTTGTCGCATTGGTCACCGCGCGCCTCGGGGTAGCCGCAGATCGGGCACGTTCCCTCGATGTAGCGGTCGGGCAGGGTGTGCCCGGTCGTCGCCGAGAACGAGACCAGTTGCGTCCGTTCGACGATCGCGCCGCGCTCGTACATCGTCTTGAAGAGGTCCTGGGTGATCCGCGCGTGGTTCGGCGTCGTCGTGCGCGTGAAGCAGTCGTACGTGAAGCCGAGGCGGCGGAAATCCTCACGATGCGCCTGGTTGTAGAAGTCGGCTACCTCACGGTAGGACCTCCCTTCCGCGTCTGCGGCCACCATCACCGGTGTCCCGTGCTCGTCGGTTCCGCTGACGGCCAGCACGTCGTTGCCCTTGAGGCGGTGGTAGCGCGCGAACACGTCGAACGGCACGTACGCCGCCGCGTGTCCCAGGTGCCGGAAGCCCGACGCATAGGGCCACGCCGGTGCCACGAGGATCTTCTTGCCGCCTGCCGCCATGACGGCCAATGATACGAGCGAGGTTCTGCGCGCCTGCGAGCGCGCCCGCGCCGAGCACCAGCGCAGCCAGGAGCACGAGCCCCGGCCGGATCGGCGACCGCGGGCCGTGGCGCACGGGCGGCACCGCCCGCGGTCGCGGCAGGGAACGCTCGCCGCGTCGCGCATCGGCGGCGACGACAGCCTGATCGACGGGCTCCGTGGAACCGGCCCGTGGATGTGATCGCGCGTGAACCGGCGCGTGGACGGGTGAGGTCGCCCGACGTGCACTCGGCGCTGCGAGCGGCTGCACAACGCGCGGCGGCTCGGCGACAGTCGGCCGAGGACGCACGACTCTCGTCCCCCGCGCGGGCGCGACCGGCGCGCGCACGGCGAGCCCTGAGCCGACACTGACCCCGCCCACCGTCGAGGACGGCTGCGGATCGGCAACGGCCGTCCCCGATGGTGCCGTCTCGGGAACGGCCGTCACCGGGCTCGACTGCGCTGCCGGAGCAGTAGCCGGCGCGGCAGCGGATGGCGTGGGCGCCACGGTCGGCGTCGGCGTCGGTGGCGGTGGCGGCGGAGGAGCAGGCACGACGGTCGGCGCGGGCAGGAATGTGAGCGGGTCGCGGTAGCCCTGGGGCTCGGCTGCGACGCGGATGCCGAGATGGACGTACGGCCCCGGCACCTCGGGGTCACCGGTCGGGCCGACCGCGCCGACCGGTTGACCTTCTGCAACGGTCGCCCCGGCGGCGACCGCAATCGAGCCGAGATGCGTGAGGGTGACCGCGAACCCGTCGGCGGTTGTGACGGTCAGCGTGCGTCCCGAGCCCGGGACGGTGCCGCTGAACGTCACCGTGCCTGTGGCAGGTGCGAGGACGACCCCACCGACGTTCGCGCCGATGTCGATCCCACGGTGCTCTCCGGCGGCGTACGGATGCGCCGGGTCGAAGCTGAACGGCTGAAGGACCGGGCCGGCGACCGGCCACGTCCAGGCACGCGCCACCGGCGCGACGAACAGCGCGGCCAGAGCCGCAAGGAGCAGTACACGACGCATCGACATCACCTCTGTTGTCAGGAGCGAGAACAGTCGATCCAGGGTAGGAGCGACGTCGTCGTGTTGTCAATTGAGATTACAAAGTTGTCACAGAGTTCCCCGGTAGAGGTCGTTGCGCGGGACGCCGCTGAGTCGCGCCACGACCTCCGCTGCGACACCCCGCGGCGCGCCTGCCGCCACCAGCTCCCCCACGGCGGCGAGTGCGCCGTCGACATCGACCGCCGCGACACCGGGTGCGACGACGAGCGTCACCTCTCCCTTCGGCGGTTCGGCAAAGCGCTCCGCCAGCTCGCCGGCGGCGCCGCGCACGATCTCCTCGAACCGCTTCGTCAGCTCGCGGCACACGGCAACCTCGCGTCGAGCGTCGAGCGCGGCGAGTGCGTGGAGCGACGCGCGCACGCGCTGCGGCGACTCGAACGCAACGAGGGCGCACCCCCACGACGCCGTCTCGCGCCAGAGCGCCTCGAGCTCACCCGGCTTTCGCGGCAGAAAGCCCACGAACGCATACGGCCCACCGCCGAGGCCGCTCGCTACGAGCGCTGTCTCGACCGCCGAGGCGCCCGGAAGCACCGTCACGGCGATGTGCGCGTCGAGCGCAGCCCGCACCAACCGGGCGCCGGGATCGGAAACAAGCGGCATCCCCGCATCCGTCACGAGCGCGATCCGCTCGCCGGCCGCGAGCCGCGGCAGCAGCTCGGCGACGCGCGCGGCCTCGTTGTGCTCGTGGTAGGAGAGCGCCGCCGTCCTGATCCCGTGCCGCTCGAGCAGGCCGCGGGTGTGCCGGGTGTCCTCGGCCAGCACGAGGTCGGCGGAGCGAAGCTCGTCGAGCACGCGCAACGTGATGTCGTCGAGGTTCCCGATCGGCGTCGCGCACACCGCGAGCGGCACGTCAAAGGCCTTCGAACGCGACCAACGCGGCGCCGATCAGGCCGGCATCGCCGCCGAGCTCCGCCTGCACGATCTCGAGCGACTGCCCGCCGGGCGCGAGCGCCTCGCGAAGTACGGCGCGGCGCGCGGCCGGAACGAGGTGGTCGAACGCGGCGATGCCGAACCCACCGCCGATCACGACGCGCGTCGAGCCGAAGATGTTCACGAGCGACCCGATCGCGACACCGAGATGGTGGCCGATCTCGCCGAGCGCGGGATGAGCCTGCTCGACGAGATCGTGCGCGTCCGCATCTGGACCCAGCACGCGCTTCGCGATCTTGCCGGCGGCCGTACCCGAGCAATACGCCTCGACATGCCCGCGCCCGGAGCACGCTCCCTGGCACGGCTCGCCGTCCTCGACGATCACCATGTGCCCGAGCTCCGTGTATGCGCGGAAGAGCTTGCCGCCCGATACGACGCCGCCGCCGACACCCGTGCCGAGCGTCAGGGCGAGAAGGTCGTCGATGCCCCGTCCGGCGCCGAGCCTGAACTCCGCGAACGCGGCGCAGCTTGCATCGTTCTCCATCTCGACGGGCAGGCCGAGCCGGTGCTGCATCTCGTCGGCGAAGCGCACGTCGCGGATCGGGATGTTCACGGCACCGAGCGCCAGGCCGTGAACGTGGTCGATCCGGGACGGGATGCCGAACCCAAGCCCGGCCACGCCGTCGAGCGGGAGCTCGCGCACGATCGCCGCGAGCTCGTCCAGGAGCGCGGTCTGCGAGGTCGTCACGGTGGGGTGCTCGACCGTCTCGTAGACCTTCCCGTCCCGGTCGACGACGCCCGCGAGCACCTTGGTCCCACCGAGGTCGACCCCGATCACACGTGGCCCCGTCATGGCGCTCGGTAACCTACCCCGCCGGATGGCGCGGGAAGAGAAGCCCTACCGCGTGTATCGCGGCGGTCGCGCGAAAGGGAAGGTGCCGACCGTCCGGCCCGCGCGCGTCCGCACCTCCGACGAGGGCAAGGGCGGCGGCGCCACCGAGTACCGCGGTCCGGGCACGTCGCGGCCGAAGCGCGCACGGTGGGGACGTCGGATCGGCCTCGCCCTCGGCGCCCTCGTGCTGCTCGTGATCGTCTGGGCCGTCGCCGGCTGGATCTCCGTCTCGAAGGGCGTCTCCGATGCGAACCGGCGACTGACGCCGGACGCGAAGTCGGCGCTCGCGTCCCAGAGCGGGCTCCTGACGTCCCACTCGACGATCGTGCTGATGCTCGGCACCGACAACTCGGCACTCGCCTCGCGCGCGGGCGACATGCACTCCGACTCGATCCTGCTCCTGCGCACGGATCCATCCCATCATCGTCTCTACTACCTCTCGATTCCGCGCGACCTCGAGGTGCCTATCCCGGGCCATGGGACGCAGAAGATCAACGCCGCCTTCCAGCTCGGGGGCACCGAGCTCGCGATCCGCACGATCCGCGATTTCACGAGCCTGCAGGTGAACCACGTGATCGTCGTCAACTTCGGCGACTTCAAGGATCTGATCGACGCACTCGGCGGCATCGACGTGACCGTCCCGAAGCCGATTCGGTCGAACCGCTTCGACTGCCCGTACTCCACGCAGGCGCGCTGCAACCAGTGGCCGGGTTGGCGGTTCGAGAAGGGCAAGCAGCACATGAACGGCGAGCGCGCTCTCATCTATTCGCGCATCCGCGAGAACGTGCTCGACCCGTCGGAGACCGACTTCACGCGCGGCGCGCGCCAGCAGGCCGTCATCGACTCGGTCACGTCGAAGCTTGCGTCGTTCGGGACGTTCCTCCGCGCGCCGTTCTCGGGGAGCTCGTACGTCAAGCCGCTCACCACCGACCTGTCGACCAGCCAGCTGGTCGAGCTCGGCTGGGTGAAGTTCCGGGCGTCGGGCTCGAGCTCCGTGCACTGCCGGCTCGGCGGCGACTTCGGCGGCGGAGGCACGGGCGCACCGAGCGAAGACAACCCTGTCACGCTCGCGATGTTCCTCGGGAAGTCGGCGCCGCAGCGGCCCACGGGGCAGTTCGACCCGGGGTGCGAGGTCGGCCACCCGCTGCAGTAGCGGAATCCGTTCGGCCCGGGGAGCACGAACAACCCGGGATGGATGCGATCAGGCCTCTGCCGTCTTCTTCGAGTCGCCGCTCCCCGAGCCGGAGTCCGGCTTCGACGAGCCCGAATCCGTTGATCCGCTCGACGAGGACTCGGACGACCCGCCGTCCTTCGCCGCCTTGGACGACTTGCGCCCGTAGTCGGTGGAGTAGAACCCTGACCCCTTGTAGTGCACCGCGACCGGATGAAGAACCCGCTGCACGGGCGCTGCTCCACAGATCTCGCACGCCGCCGGCCCGTCCTCTGTCATCCGGTGGATCACCTCGAAGAGGTGACCGTTCGGACAGCGGTACTCGTAGAGCGGCACGGAAGCGGCAAGGCTAGCACCGGCCACCGCGTTAGCCTCGCTCGCGTGAGGCTCCTCGCCGTCCCGGCCGCGATCGTCGCGGCGCTCGTCCTCCCGGCCGCGGCGT
>DASXDB010000274.1:0-2125 GCA_036490895.1 Gaiellaceae bacterium | reverse complement strand
GCGCGTAGTAGCCCTCTTGCTCGCCGGTGAGGGCCATGTGCAGCTCGTGGTGGAGGCTGTCGAGCCACATCGCATCGTGTCCCCACTCCTCGAGCGGTGTGAAATCGGCGCATCCCATCTCGCTGATGATCAGCCCGGCGACCCGCTCCTTGAGCTCGCGCAGCACGTGCACCGGCGAGTCGTCGTGGACCGAGTGCACCGCGTCGAGCCGCAAGCCGTCGATCCGGTACTCGTTCGTCCACATGAGCGCGTTCTGGATCGCCCACTCGCGAACTCCACGGTGCGAGTAATCGATTGCGGTTCCCCAGAAGGTCTCGAACCGGTCCGTGAAGTACGGGCCGAACGCAGCGATCGCGTCCGAGCCGGGGCCGAGGTGGTTGTAGACGACGTCGAGGAGCACGCCGAGGCCCTCGCGGTGCGCTGCGTCGACGAGGTGCGCCAGCCCGTCGGGGCCGCCGTACGCCGGATGTGGCGCGGACGTATAGACGCCGTCGTAGCCCCAGCCGCGGTCGCCCGGGAACGTCGCCACCGGCATCAACTCGATCGCGGTGACACCGAGCTCGCGCAGCCGTCGAAGATGCGGGATCACCGCGTCGAACGTCCCTTCCGCGGTGAACGTACCGACATGCAGCTCGTAGAGGACGAGCTCCTCGATCGTCAGCCGCGGTCCCGGCGCGATCGAGAACTCGGAGGTGTCGACGATGCGGGACGGCCCCCGAAGCCCGTTCGGCTGCGAGCGGGACCACGGATCGGGCAACAGCTCACCGTCGGGGGCGAACAGGTAGTCGTCGCCGGGATCGGCGAAGACCTCTGCCGCCCAGATGCCGTCGTCGACACGCTCGAGCGGGTGCTCGCGGTCGTGGACGCGAACGGCGACCCGCGAGGGACGGGGCGCCCAGACGCGGAACTCGACGCCGTCGTCGAACGGCAGCGCGCCGCACGGGCGCCGCCACACCTGTGCGGCCACGGTCATTCTGCGGGGCGAAGCCAGACGACGGCGAGCGGCGGCAGCGTCACCGTGGCGCTGAACGGCTGATCGTGCCACCCTGGGCCGTCCGCCGCCACCTTGCCCATGTTCCCGATGCCGCTGCCCGTGTAGTACGTCGAGTCGGTGTTCAACAGCTCGACCCAGTCGCCGCCCCGCGGCAGGCCGACCCGATACCCCTCGCGGGGCACGGGAGACAGGTTTGCGATGCACACGAGCGGTCGTTCGCCGTCGCGGGAGAGGCGCATGAAGGCGAACGTGTTCCCGAGCGCGTCGTTCGGCTCGAGCCAGCGGAAGCCGTCGGGCGAGAAGTCGACCTCCCACAACGCCGGCTCGTTGCGGTAGATCGCGTTCAGGTCGCGCACCAGGTCGCGCATGCCGGCGTGCTCGGCGTGCTCGAGCAGCGACCACGGCAGCTCGCCCTGGTCCGACCATTCCCAGGGCGTCGCGAGCTCGCCGCCCATGAAGAGGAGCTTCTTGCCGGGGTGCGCCCACATGAACGCGTAGAGCGCACGCAGGTTCGCGAGCTGCTGCCAGCGGTCGCCCGGCATCTTCTCGAGCAGCGAGCGCTTGCCGTGCACGACCTCGTCGTGCGACAGCGGCAGGACGAAGTTCTCGTTCCACGCGTACACGAGCGAGAACGTCAGCTCGTGATGGTGGTAGCGGCGGTGGATCGGCTCGTGCTCGAAGTAGCCGAGCGTGTCGTGCATCCACCCCATGTTCCACTTGAACCCGAAGCCGAGCCCGCCGAGGTAGGTCGGCCGCGACACGCCCGGCCACGCGGTCGACTCCTCGGCCGCGGAGATGACCCCGGGCTCACGCGCGTGCACCAGCTCGTTGAACTCCTTCAGGAACGCGACCGCCTCGAGGTCTTCGCGCCCGCCGAAGCGGTTCGGCACCCATTCGCCCTGCTTGCGCGAGTAGTCGAGGTACAGCATCGATGCGACGGCGTCGACCCGCAGCCCGTCGACGTGGTACTCGCGCAGCCAGAACAGCGCATTCGCGAGCAGGAAGTTCTGCACCTCGGTGCGGCCGAAGTTGAACACGTAGGTGCCCCAGTCGGGGTGATGGCCCCGGCGCGGATCGTCGTGCTCGTAGAGCGCGGTGCCGTCGAAGCGCGCGAGCGCCCACGGATCGGTG
>DASXDB010000273.1:0-3635 GCA_036490895.1 Gaiellaceae bacterium | reverse complement strand
GATCGACGTCGAGAGCGGACGCGTCACGGGCATTCGCACGACGAAGGGCGACATCGCGACCGAGACGATCGTCGTCTGTTGCGGCGTCTGGGCGCCGAAGGTCGCGCGCATGGCGGGCGCGTCGATCCCGCTGACGCCGGCCGTGCACCAGATGATCGACGTCGGCCCGGTGCCGCATTTCAAGGATACGAAAGGCGTGATCGAGTTCCCGATCGTTCGCGACATGGACACGAACATGTACGAGCGGCAGGACGGGAGCGGGCTCGAGGTCGGTTCATACGCGCACCGCGCGATCCTCCACGACCCCGAAGACATCCCGTCGAACGAGGAGGCCGCGTTGTCGCCGACCGAGCTCCCGTTCACACAAGAGGATTTCGAGAAGCAGATGGAGGACGCACTCGAGCTGATCCCCGAGGTGCTGAACGACGAGTCGGTCGGCATCAAGTACGCGATCAACGGGCTGTTGTCGCTGACACCCGACGGCCTGCCGCTTCTCGGCGAGACGCCGGAGGTGAAGGGGCTTTGGTCGGCAGCCGCGGTGTGGGTGAAGGAGGGGCCGGGCGTCGGCCGGGCGGTCGCCGAGTGGATGACGCACGGCGAGTCGGAGATCGACCTCCAGTCGTCCGACGTCGCGCGGTTCTACGAGTGCCAGAAGTCGCGGAGCAACATCCGCGCGCGGGCAGCCGAGGGCTTCAACAAGACATACGGGATCGTGCACCCGAGCGAGCAGTGGGAGTCGAACCGCAACGTCCGTCTCTCGCCGTTCTACGAGCGCGAGAAGGCGCTCGGCGCCGTCTTCTACGAGGCGGCGGCTTGGGAGCGGCCGCACTGGTACGCGTCCAACGAGAGACTGCTCGAGGAGTTCGGCGACCGCATCAATCGTCGCGAGGCCGAGTGGGAGTCGCGCTGGTGGTCGCCGATCATCAACGCGGAGCACCTCGCGATGCGCGAGCGCGCCGCGATGTTCGACCTGACCGCGTTCTGCATCTTCGACGTGATCGGGCCGGGCGCGCTGGAGTGCGTGCAGACGGTCTCGACGCGCCAGACGGACGTGGCGCACGGCAAGGTCGTGTACACCCCGGTGCTCTCGCCGAGCGGCACCTTCAAGAGCGACCTGACGGTGATGCGCCTCGGCGATGACCATTTCCGCGTCGTCACGGGCGGCGCGCACGGGATGGCGGACCTGAAGTGGTACGCCGACCACGCCCCAGCAGGGACGACGGTGATCGACCTCACCTCGGCGTGGACGACGCTCGGCATCTGGGGGCCGCGCTCGCGCGACATCCTCGCGTCGCTGACGCGCGACGACGTCTCGCATGTCGGCTTCCCGTTTGGGACGTGCCGGATGATCGAGCTCGACTCGCTGCGCGTCCTCGCCTCCCGGATCTCGTATGTCGGCGAGCTCGGCTGGGAGCTCTACGTGCCGATCGAGCAGGGCGCGAAGCTCTGGGACCTGGTGTGGGAGGCGGGACAGCCCTTCGGCATCGCTCCGGCGGGCATCGGCGTCTACGGCACGACCGGGCGCCTGGAGAAGTGCTACCGCGCGTTCGGGTTCGAGCTCGACGCAGACTTCACGGTCGTGGAGGCCGGCATGACGCCGCCGAAGGTGAAAGGCGCGGATTTCATCGGCAAGGAGGCGCATCTCCGCCACCGCGAGTCCGACCCGGTCGCGATCCTCTGCACGCTCACCATCGACGACCATACGTCGGCCTCAGGCCAGAAGCGCTACATGCTCGGCCGCGAGCCGATCCTCGCGAAGGACGGGTCGCGCCTCGTCGACGCGCACGGCCGCGGCTCGTACGTGACGAGCGCCGGCGCAGGCCCCTCGATCGGCAAGCACATCCTGATGGCCTACCTGCCGCCCGAGAAGGCGAACGTCGGCGAGGAGCTGCTCGTCGAGTACCTCGGCGAGCAGTATCCGGTCACCGTGCAGTGCAACGACGCGACCGCGGTCTTCGACCCGGAGAACGCGAGGGTGCGGGCATGAGGATCCTCTGCTGCGTCAAGCGGGTGCCGATCACCGGCGGGCGCATGGTGCTGACCGCTGACGCGCAGGCGATCGAGACGAAGCATCTCGGCTTCACGATCAGTCCGCACGAGGAGTGCGGGGTGGAGGAGGCGGTGCGGATCGTCGAGTCGGGCGGCGGCGAGGTCGTCGTGCTGACGCTCGGTCCCGAGGAGGCCGCCGAGCAGATCCGCGATTGCATGGCGATCGGCGCCGACCGCGGCATCCATCTCGTCTCGAGCGAGGAGTGGGACGCGCAGGCGACCGCTGCTGCGATCGCCGACGCTATCCGCGGTGAGGAGCCGTTCGACCTGATCGTCTTCGGAAACGAGTCGGCGGACGCGGGCGGCTACCAGGTCGGCATTCGCGTCGCGTACGCGCTCGGGCTGCCCGTCGTCACCGGACTGAAGGGCCTGACGGTCGAGAGCGGCCGTGCGCGCTGCGAGCAGGAGGTGCCGGGCGGTCGCGACGTGTACGACGTGCCGCTGCCGGTTGTGGTGACGGTGAAGGAAGGCTTGAACCTGCCGCGCTATCCGTCGGTGCCGGCGAAGCTGCGGGCGAAGTCCAAGCCGCTCGGCGCTCGCGCCGTCGAGCGGCCCGCGTCGAAGCTCGAGAAGCTGCGCCTCGTCGTCCCGGAGGGTTCGCGCAAGCAGGCGGAGGTCCTCGGCGAAGGCCCCGCGGCCGCCGCGCGCGTCGTCGAAGTGATGCAGCAGCTGGGAGTGGCGTGACGCTCGTCTTCGTCGAGAGCGCCGACGACGAGCTGTCGCGCCAGGCGCTGACGCTCGCGCAGTCGCTCGGCGGCGACGTGCGAGCGGTCACGGTCGACGGCGCGTACGCACCCGCCGGATGGGCGGCGGCGATCGTCGAAGCGGCGGGCGGCGACGACATCGTCGGCCCGGGCTCCGACCGGGGCAACGAGGTGCTCGCGCATGTTTCGGCACAGCTCGACCTGCCCTTCGCGGCCAACGTCTCCGAGGTACGAGGCGACGAGCTGACCCGCATCCGCTGGGGCGGCACGCTGCTCGAGGAGGCGCATCTGCACGGGGACCGCAAGCTCCTCACCGCCGCGCCGTTCGCGTTCACCCCCACAGATGCAAGCGACGTCACAGTCCTGTCACCCTCGCCGGGCAACGGTGTTCACGTCGTGGACCACGTCGCTCCGGACACAGGCGGGAAGGTCTCGCTCGCCGACGCCAAGGTGGTCGTGTCCGGCGGGCGAGGCGTCGGCTCCGCGGAGGGATTCGCGATCCTCGAGGAGCTCGCCGGGTTGCTGGACGCCGCCGTCGGCTGCTCGCGGGTCGTCACCAGTGCCGGCTGGCGACCGCACTCCGACCAGGTCGGCCAGACGGGGACGAAGGTGTCGCCCGATCTCTACATCGCGTGCGGGATCAGCGGTGCGACCCAGCACATCGCCGGCTGCAAGGGCGCGAAGGCGCTGCTCGCGATCAATGCCGACCGCGAGGCGACGATCTTCGCCCATGCCGACTATGCCGTGATCGGCGACCTGCACGAGATCGTTCCCGCGATCACCGCCGAGCTCCGGAAGGCGAAGAACCAATAGCGGTCGCGGCCGGCGCCGTCGCCCTCGCGGCGCTGCTCGCCGTTGCCGGCCGCTTGTTCGCGCGCCGCG
>DASXDB010000272.1:0-19629 GCA_036490895.1 Gaiellaceae bacterium | reverse complement strand
CTCCGGGTCGTCCTCGTGGGCCTTCGGCGTGCCGAACAACGCGAGGATGGCGTCGCCGCTGAACTTCTCGAAGGTACCGCCGTGGGCCTCGAGCTCGCCGCGGACGCGTGCATGGTACGGAGCCACGAGCGACTTCACGTCCTCTGGATCGAGACTCTCGGAGCGAGCGGTCGATCCGACGAGGTCGACGAAGATCGCCGTGATGACCTTTCTCTCCTCGCTGGGGGCCGGCGCGGCGGCAAGGGGACTCCCGCAGAAGCCGCAAAGCCGGAACTTTGCGGGATTCTCTTCGCCGCATGAGGGGCAGACGGCGGTCTGCGGCTCGGCGGGCTTCGGCTCGACAGCGGCGAGCGCGGTGCCGCAGAAGCCGCAAACGCGGAACTTGTCGGGGTTCTCCTCGCCGCAGCCCGGGCAGATCTGCATGTTTTCGAGTCTACGAGCCGGTTGGGCTTGCTCAAAGCCCCGCGCGCTCTAGGAAAGGGCGATCTCCAGGCCCTCGCGTGCGATGAGCGGCGGCTCCTGGACGTTCTGCACGGCCTCGGCTACCTCGTCGTAGAGCGCTTCGAGCTCGCGGTCCGAGCGCATGGGATCGTGATGGAACATCGCGAGTCGGCGGGCGCCGGCTACGCGCGAGAAGGCTGCGGCATGGGCGACGCTCGAGTGGCCCCAGCCGAGCCGCTGCATGTACTCCTCCTCGGTGTACTGCGAGTCGTGGAGCAGCAGGTCGGCGCCGGCCGCGAGCGCCCAGCCCGAGATCCACGCGGGCTTGTCGTCGAGAGCGGCCGTCAGGTACGGCTCGTGATCGGGAAGGTAGGCGAGCACACGACCCTCCTCCTCGATTCGGTAGCCGAGCGTGGGACCACGATGCTCGACCGTCTGCCCCTCGATGATCGCGCTGCCGACACGCCACGGCCCGCGCGGGGCGTCCTCGAACACGGCCTCCGCCGGGGCTTCCGAGAGCCCGATCGGAAAGAGCGGCGGCGACAGGTACCGCGAGACGCGCTCCCTAAGGGTCGTGGTCGCGGACGGCGGCCCCCAGAACCGAAGCTTCCAGCCGGACCGCCAAAGCGGCGCGAAGAAGCCGAGCCCCTCCACGTGGTCGAGATGGAGGTGCGTGAGGCAGATGTACACCGTGCCACGCTCTCGCTCGAGTAGCCGTTGGCCGAGCTCGCGGATGCCCGAGCCTGCGTCGAGGACCAGGATCGTGCCGTCGGCGAGCTCGACCTCGACGCAAGAGGTATTCCCGCCGTAGCCGACTGTCGCAGGCCCCGGCGCTGAGAGTGAGCCCCGCGCGCCCCAGACACGAATGATCATGAGGCCGCCGGCAGCTCCCAGAAGATCGACATCACTCCGACGACCTCGTCGGGGTGCGAGAAGAGGGGGAAGGCGGTGACGGTGATCTCACGCTCGCGCCCGTCCAGCCCGCGCATGAAGAACGAGTCGTGAACGGGACGCCGCTCTAGCAGGGCAACGCCTCCCGGCGTCTGCTCGGGCGTCAGCGGCTCTTCGTCCGACGTTCGGGGGTGGAAGAGCTCCTGCCAGTGCGACGCCTGCAGAGCGCCGATGTCGACGTAGGAGCGCCCGAGCACCTCTGCGGCGGCATCGTTGAAGAAGACCAGGTCGCCGCGTGCATCGATGATGAGCGTCGGCGTCGCCAGCTTCGTCGCGAACGAGCGGGCAACGATGAGCACCAGATCGGGTTGTTTGCGCTCCACCGGCTGATCCTACGACGCTGCTTATCCGACTAGGCTTCGCGGCCGTGGCGAAGGTGGCTCCGGAAGAGCATCAGCTGCGGCGGGTGATCGACGAGGAGCGCGAGGTCGACGGCCTCGGCCCAGAAGACCTGCTCGCCATCTACCGCTCGCTCGTCCTGCTCCGCACGTACGACGAGCGCTCGGTCGTCTACCACCGTCAGGGCCGCATCGGCACGTACGCGATCTTCTGGAATCACGAGGCGATGCAGGCCGGTTCTGTGCACGCGCTCGCCGAGGGAGATTGGATCTTCCCGAGCTACCGCGAGTCGGCGATCGGGCTGCTGCGTGGGATGCCGGCGAGCACCGTTCTCCACTGGTGGCGCGGCCACCCCGCCGGCTGGTGGAACCCGGCGGAGTACCGCGTCGCGTCGATCTGTGTGCCGATCGCGACGCACGTCTCGCATGCCGCCGGCCTCGCGTGGGGCGAGAAGCTGAAGGGCAACTCGACCGTTGCGATCACCTACTTCGGCGACGGCGCGACGAGTGAGGGCTCCTTCCACGAGGGCGCCAATCTCGCCGCGGTGATGCAGGCGCCGCTGATCCTCTTCTGCAACAACAACCACTGGGCGATCTCGACTCCTCTCGAGGCGCAGACGCACGCCGCGACGCTTGCCGACAAGGCCGTCGGCTACGGGATGCCGGGCGTGCGGGTCGATGGCGGCGACGTGCTTGCGGTGTTCGAGGCGACGCGCGAGGCGGTCGAGCGCGCGCGAGCGGGGGGCGGGCCGACGTTCATCGAGGCCGTCAGCTACCGCGCAGCGCCGCACGCGACGGCCGACGACCCGCGCGCCTACATCGATCTCGAGCGCGTCGAGGAAGAGAAGCGCAACGAGTGCGTCGGCCGCTACGAGGCCTACCTCCGCCGTCTCGGCGTGCTCGACGACGCGACCGCCGAGGAGATCAAGAACGCGGCGCTCGAGGCGATGCGGCAGGGGATCACGGAGGCCGAGGCCGAGCCCGAGCCGGACCCCGAGCTCGTCTTCGACAACGCGTATGTCCTCCCGCCGCCGAACCTTCGCGAGGGTTGGGATGCCTGAGAAGTTCCTCGTCGAAGCAGTGAACGACGCCCTCCACGTCGAGCTCGCCCGCGATGACACCGTCATGGTCATGGGCGAGGACGTCGGCCGTGCGGGCGGCGTCTTCCGCGCCACGGCCGGCTTGCGCGAGCGCTTCGGCGAGAACCGCTGCGTCGACACGCCGCTCTCCGAGGCCGGGATCCTCGGCGGCGCGATCGGGCTCTGCATGGCCGGCTGGCGGCCGGTCTGCGAGATGCAGTACGACGCGTTCTCGTACCCGTCGCTGAACCAGCTGATCACACACGTCGGCCGCTACCACTGGCGCACCGGCGGGCGCATGGAGTTCCCGCTGACGATCCGCATGCCGTACGGCGGCGGCGTGCGCGCGCCCGAGCTGCACGACGACTCACCCGAGGCGTACTACGTGCACACGCCGGGAATCAAGGTCGCGATCCCGTCGACGCCCGCGGATGCGAAGGGGCTGCTCGCGGCGGCGATCCGCGACCCCGATCCCGTCGTCGTGCTCGAGCCGAAGCTCGTGTACCGCACCTCGCGCGGCGAGGTGCCGGAGGGCGAGCACGTCGTCCCGCTCGGCGAGGCGCGCATCGCCCGTGAGGGGACAGACGTGACGCTGATCGCCTACGGCGCGATGGTGCCGGTGTGCGAGCAGGCAGCCGCTGCCGTTGAGGCGTCGTGCGAGGTCGTCGACATCCGCTCGCTCAGGCCGCTCGACGAGCGCACGATCCTCGCGTCGCTGGCGAAGACCGGTCGCGTCGTGATCGTGCACGAGGCGCCGCGTACGGCGGGCTTCGGCGCCGAGCTCGCCGCGCTGATCGCGGAACGCGCGATCTTCGACCTCCAGGGACCGGTGCTTCGGGTGACGGGCTACGACGTTCCGTATCCCTACTGGACGATCGAGGATGCGTACATGCCGTCGGTCGACCGTGTCGCCGCCGCGGTCAACTCGTTGACGTGATCCACGAGCTTCCGCTCGAGCGACGGACGCTGCACGGGTATTTCTCGCGCGACCTCGAACCTGTGCTCGTGATCGACCCGGGCGACGGCGTGCGCTTCGCGACGCCGAACGCCGGCTGGTGGCTCGACGACGAGACGCGGTTCGACCCGATCTCGTCGCCGGAGGACGACGGTCATGCCCTTGCCGGCCCGATCGAGGTCCGCGGCGCGACCGAGGGCCAGGCGCTCGTCGTGCACATCGACGAGGTCGCTCCCGGCTCGTGGGGCGAGACGTTCGGCGACGGCGTGCGTGTCCGTTGGGACCTCGCCGACGGCCTCGGGTCTGCGCTCCGGCGCCGCGTGCGGCTCGCGCCCTTCCTCGGTGTGATGGGCATGCCGCCGGTCGGGCACGGTGTCCATTCGACCGTCCCGCCGCGGCCGCAGGGCGGCAACATCGACTGCAAGGAGCTCGTCGCCGGGACGACGCTCTTCTTGCCGGTGCCGTACGACGGTGCGTGCTTCTCGGCGGGTGACGGGCATGCGGCGCAGGGCGACGGTGAGGTGAGCGGGACCGCGATCGAGTGCCCGGTGCGCGCACAGCTGACGATCGACCTCCGCGACGACCTCGCGCTCGAGTGGCCCTGCGCACGGATCGACGACGCCTGGTTGACGTTCGGCTTCGATCGAGACCTCACCGCGGCCGCGTGGAAGGCGAACGAGGGGATGCTCGACCTGATCGAGCGCGAGCACGGGCTCGACCGGCGCGAAGCGCTCGCGCTCGCCAGCGTCGTCGTCGATCTTCGCGTGACACAGCTCGTCAACGACGTGCTCGGGGTGCACGCCGTGCTTCGCGACGACGCCTTCGAGTGAGCGAGCGGCTTCGCCTCTGGCTCGAGCGCGACCGGCGCGGCGCCGGGTATCACCTGCGCGATGCGGCGACCGGCGAACGGGTCGAGTGGGAAGATCCGCGGCTCCGTGTGGTCGCGGTCGCGGGCGTGTCGTTCCGGCCCGGCGCCGTGACCGATTCGTCGTTCGATCCGGGTGCACGGCTCTCACTCGTGCCGGAGCCCGAGAACGAGCACGACGAGCACGCGATCGGCATCTGGAACGAGGACCGCACGCTGCAGGTGGGTTACGTGCCGCGCGACACCGCGCCCGAGCTGTCGGGAGACGAACAGGCCGTGTCGCTCTGGCGCGCAGGGGCCGAGGGGTTGCGGGTTCTGCTCGTGCCGCCGGGGTCGTGGGTGGGGAGGCCGCGCCGGTGAGCATCTACCTCGAGGGAACGCTCCCCTGGCTCTTCGATCCGGACAGCCCGGAGCTCGGCGAGCTCGCGCGTGAGGCGGACGCACGCACGCCGGCGACGCGGTGCGATCCGGACGCGCTCGAGGCGGACACGGTGCTCTTCGGCGAGCTGCTGCACGAGCGGCACTTCGGCATCGCAACCGGGCGCGTTGCGCTTCCCAAGGTGACACTCCCGCGGGCCGAGACGTGGGGCGAGCTCGGAGCGCTGCGGGACGGGCTGCGCGCTGCGCTCGTCGACGAGCACGTCCGGCGACCTGGTCCGTGCAGGGCCGCCCGCTCGGATTCTGGAACGCGACCGCGTGGCGCCGGGCGCTGCACGGGCCCGACGGCGTCCCGCCCGGCTTCCTGGCGCGGCGGCACGATCCGCGTCCGGACGACGTGCTCGCGGTCGGCGAGGAGACGTTCGATCTGCCGGCCGGCGACCTCCCGTGGGCGGGACGCATGCTGGTGCTCGTCGACCGCCGCACCCGTTCGTCGGGTGAGTCGTCCGCGTGGCTGCTTCGGAAGGGGCTCGGCGCGCGGCTCCTCGGTGAGCCGACCTTCGGGATGATCGAATGCGGGAACATCGTCCAGTACGCGCTCCCCCGCAGCGGTCTCGTCGTGTCGCTGCCGACGAAGAGCAATGATTTCGGCTTCCCGGTCGAGTCGGTCGGCTTCCCGGTGGACGCGCCGCTCGACGCCGAGGTGGGCGCCGAGGACGTCGCCCGCGAGTTCGACGCGTTCGTCTAGCCTCCGCGACCGTGCCGTACGAGTTCAAGCTGCCGGACCTCGGCGAAGGGCTGACCGAAGGGGAGATCGCGCGCTGGCTCGTCGCCGAAGGCGATGAGATTGCCGAAGACGCGCCGCTCGTCGAGATCGCCACGGACAAGACGACCGTCGAGATCCCGTCGCCGGCCGCCGGTCTCGTCTCGAGGATCCTCGTCGCAGAAGGCGACATCGTCCCGGTCGGCACGGTGCTCGTCGTGATCGGCGGCGGCCCGGGCGAGGCGCCCGCCGCAGCATCTCCGGCGCCTGCCGTCCGGGTGCAGGCGACGCCGCTCGTCCGTCGCGTCGCGCAGGAGCTGGGCGTCGACCTGGGATCGGTCACGGCGACCGGCCCCGGAGGGCGCGTCACCGAGGACGACGTCCGCGCCGCCGGTGGGGCAACTACCAGCCCGTTACCAGCCTCCGAGGGGCGCCGCGAGAAGGTCCGCGGGGTCCGCCGGCAGATCGTGGAGCACCTGAGCCGCGCGCACCGGGAGGTGCCGGCGGTGACGTACGTCGAGGAGTGCGACTTCTCGAACGTCGACGTGAAGCTGCTGCTGCCGACCGTGCTGCGCGCGACGGCCGCGGCGCTCAAGGAGTTCCCCGAGCTGAACGCGCGGCTCGAGCGCGACGAGATCGTGTATCTCGACCGGTTCGACCTCGGGATCGCGGTGCAGACCGACGCAGGCCTCCTCGTGCCGGTCGTGCGAGCGTGCGACACCCGAAGCGTCGACGAATTGCGCGCCGACGTCGATGCGCTCGCGGCCAAGGCGCGCGCCGGGACGCTCACGCCCGACGAGCTGCGCGGCTCGACCTTCACGGTGACGAGCGCGGGCAAGCTCGCCGGGCTGTTCGTCACGCCGATCGTCAATCACCCCGAGGTCGGCATCCTCGGCGTGCACCGCATCGCGCCGCGTCCCGTCGTCAGCGACGGCGAGATCGTCGTGCGGTCGATGGGGAACATCAGCACGACGTTCGACCACCGTGTGGTCGACGGCGCGCGTGCCGCGCAGTTCACGCTCAGCGTGATCGAGAGGCTGCAGACCGCCTAAGCGGTCGCGGCGAGGTGCCGCTGGAGCATTGCCTCGATCTTCGGCGCGCTCACGCGACCCGTGAGACGGTCGACGGCCTTGCGCTCGACGACGAGGACGAGCGTCGGCACGTCCTCGACGCGCAGCTTCTTCGCCACCGCGGGCGCGCCGTCGACGTCCACCTGGATCACCCGCAGGCGGTCGCGTTCCTTGCGCGCGAGGTGGGCGACGAGGCTCTCCATCCGGCGCGCCGGCCCCGACCGGGTCGACGTGAAGAAGACGAGTTGCGGGCGGGGGTCGCCGCTCATGTCGCCTCTTTGCCCGATTGCGGCCGTGTGTAACCTCGCGGCGTGGGGGACTGGTACACGATCGGCATCCTGGTCGGGCTCGGCGCCTCGATCGGAGTCGCTGCGACCGGTGCGCTGCGCCGCGCACTCGCCGGGCTCGTGGTCGCGGTCGCCGCCGCAGTCGCGATCGGCTTCGTGTTCGGCCAGTGGGACGAGGCCGTCGGCGGTGCCGCCGGCGCGTTGTGCGGTGCGATCGGATCGGCGCCGCTCGTGCGCGGCACGCTGCGGCGCGGCGGCACGCCCGGCGGGACCGCGCTGCTGCTCGTCCTGGCGTCGCTCGTCGGCGCCGCCCTCGCGTTCGTCCCCGTGCTCGGTTACCTCGAGGCCGTCGCGGTGCCGGCGCTCGGTGCACGGCTGCGCTCCCGCGCGCCTGAGCGCCACGCCGGGCTCCGATCGCTTGCCCGGGACTGACGCCTCGCAGGCGAAGCCGAAGCCCGTCATCCTCGTGATCGTCGACGGGCTGACGCCGTCGGCGTTCGAGGCGGCCGAGACGCCGGCGCTCCGGTTCCTCGCCGAGCACGGCGAGTACCGCCGTGCGGTCAGCACCTTCCCGTCGCTGACTCCGGTCTGTCTCAGCTCGATCGCGACGGGGTCGCATCCCGATCGTCACCACATCCCCCACCTCGTGTGGTGGCACCGCGGCGAGCACCGTCTCGTCGAATACGGCTCGTCGTTCGCCGCGATCCGCGCGGCCGGGTTCACCCGCTCGCTGCGCGACACGATCGTCGACCTGAACGCGAAGCACCTGTCGCGCGGCGTCCAGACGATCTACGAGACGCTCGAGGAAGCGGGGCTCACGACCGCCGCGATCAACATCACATGCTACCGCGGCCGCTCCCGCCATCTGCCGACGATCCCGGGGGCGCCGGCGGTGTACGGCCCGAAGAGGTTCTTCTGGTACTCGCTGTACGAGAGCGACCGCACAGGCGCTCCGATCGCGGTTCGAAATCGCGCGCTGGGATCGATCGACGCGTATGCCGCATGGGTCGGGCGATGGCTCGTCACGCGAGACGGGTTCGACCTGCTCGTCTACTACCTGCCGGACTACGACTACGCCTCGCACGCAGCAGGCCCCGACAGTGCGCACGAAGCGCTGGCGCGATCCGATGCGGCGATCGGCGCGCTGATCGACGCTGCGGGCGGGCACGAAGCCTTCCTCGACCGCTACGCCGTCATGGTCTGCTCCGACCACGGCCAGTCGAGGGTCGACCGCGTCGCACGTCTCGAGGCCGGCGACGACATGGTGACCGCGTCGAACCGTGCGGCGATGGTGTACACCGACCGGCCGCGCCTGGTTGCCGAGCGCCTGGATGCGGAGCCGTCGGCCGGGATCGTCTGCTTCCGCGAGGACGATCGCGTCGTCGTGAGGCGCGACGGCGACGAGGACGACGCGATCCTCGACGCGGTACCCGACGGCCGCGCGCGCGTGGCTGCGGCGCTCGCGAACCCGAACGCGGGCGAGGTTCTCGTCTCCGCCGCATCGGGCTGGGAGTTCTACGACCTCGCGGGGCGCCACCATCTCGGGGGCGGCAGTCACGGCTCGCTGGAGCCGGCGGACTCGGTCGTCCCGATGCTGTCGATCGGGCTCGGATCGCCTCCCGCGTCGATCGCCGGCATCAAGGATGTGGTCGTGCGCCACTTCGCAGTCCCGGGCGCGTAGTACCCTCGCCCGGGTGTCTGCCCTCGGCGCACGGACGGCGGAAGCGCTCCGCAAGCCGCACAACTGGATCCAGCTCGCCAAGTTCGGCGTCGTCGGCGCAACCGGCTTCGCGATCAACATCGCGATCTACCAGGCAGCTCTCGGTCTCGGCGCTCACACCGCGGCCGCGATCTCGTTCGTCATCTCCGCGGGCAGCAACTACTGGTGGAACCGGCGCTGGACGTTCGCGCACCAGAAAGGCCACTTCGGCTACCAGGGGATGCGCTTCTACATCGTCTCCAGCGTCGCGTTCCTCGTGAACCAGTTCTGGCTGTTCGTGTTCCTCGACTGGCTCGGATGGGGAAAGACCGTGTCGCAGATGGTCGCGATCTTGCTCGTCACCCCGCTGAACTTCATCGGGAACAAGCTCTGGTCGTTCCGCAGCTGAGGACGATCGCGATTGCGGTCGCGGCGCTGGCGCTCGTGCCGGTAGCTCGCGCAGGCGCGACGACCACGATCACCACCACCAACCCGCTGGCGCCTCCTGCCGCAGTGTCGGGAGACAAGCCCCATCTCGCGCGCTCCGAGGTGATCGCGCGCTTCCTCGCGGTTCCGAAGGTCCGCGACTGGCTGAAGCGCTATCCGCCGAAGCCGGAGACCGACGCCTCGTACAGCCTCGGCGAGTGGACCGTGAACGTCTTGGCGCGGGTGCAGGGCGAGCCGGAGGTCGCGAAGGGGACCGTCGACGACGCGAGCGGCGAGATCACCGAGGCGTTGACCGGCCCGCAGGTCGCATGGGGCATGGCCCGCGGCGTGAGGGGAGCCTTCGGCGGCGACAAGATCAACGAGCCCTGGCTCTGGCTCACATTCTGCGGGCTGTTCCTGCTCGGGCTCGTCGACTGGCGGCGACCGCTGGGCTTGCGCACGGTCGACCTGTTCGCGCTCGTCTCACTCTCGGTGTCGTTGTGGTTCTTCAACCACGGCCACGTCTTCGCTGCGATGTCGCTTGCGTACCCGCCGCTCGCGTGGGCGCTCGCGCGCTGCATCTGGATCGGCGGCGCCGACCGTCCCTCCCGCGGTGCGCCGGTCTGGCCGGTCTGGCTGCTCCTCGCGACGACTGTGTTCCTGGCCGGCTTTCGCATCGGGCTCAACGTCCGCGCGTCGAACGTGATCGACGTCGGGTACTCGGGTGTGATCGGCGCCGACCGCATCTGGCACGGCGAGAGCCCCTACGGCCACTTCCCGCAAGAGGACGACCTGAAGAAGTGTGGGCCGGCCGACAGCAACGGCGAGGTGCGCGATCGGGTGCAGCCGAACGGCCGCTGCGAGACGGCGAACCCGCTCGGCGACACCTACGGGCCGGTCGCCTACCTCGCCTACATCCCCGGCTACCTGATCTTCGGCTGGAGCCACAGGTGGGACACGCTGCCCGCGGTTCACTTCACGTCGATCCTGTTCGACCTGATCGCGCTCATCGGCCTCGGCCTCGTCGGGCGGAGGCTCGGCGGGCCTCGAACGGCCGCCGCCGCGGCGTTCGCGTGGGCCGCCTGGCCGTTCACGCAGTACGCCTCGAGCTCCAACACGAACGACTCGATCGGGCCGGCGCTGCTCATCTGGGGCTTCCTGGCGCTGACGAGCCCGATCACGCGCGGCGCGGTCGTCGCCTTCTCGGCCTGGACCAAGTTCGCGTCGCTGCTCGTCCTGCCGTTGTGGACCGGCTACCCGGAGGCGCGCCGGCCGCGCTCCGCCGTGCTTGCGCTCCTCGGCTTCCTGCTCGCCACCGCGGTCGTCTTCTTCGTCCTCTTCCTCGAGCCGTCACCGTGGCATGCGGCGCGGGTCTTCTACGACCGCACGGTCAGCTTCCAGATCGGTCGCGACTCCCCGTTCTCGCTCTGGGACTGGCGGCAGTACCACGCGAAGGGACTGCCCGACCTTCACCTTGTGCAGCGCGTGCTCGAGGTCGCGCTCGTGCTCGGCTCGCTCGGTCTTGCGTTCTTCCCGCGGCGCCGCTCACCGCTCCGGATGGCCGCGCTCACCGCCGCGGTGTTGATCGGGTTCGAGCTCGTCCTGACGCACTGGTTCTATCTCTACCTGCCGTGGTTCTTCCCGTTCGTCGTGCTCGCGCTCGTCGCGCCGCTTCCCGGTGGCGAACGTGAGCAGCCGGACGCGGCAGTGGGCTGACGCGTTCGTCGCAGCGGGGCTGTTCCTCGCCTGCTTCGGGCTCGTCCACACCTGGTTCTGGGCGCACGGCGAGCTCGTCGACTGGCCGACGTACCAGAGCTACGGCTCGGCGATCGTCGATCACCACCGCGTTCCCTATCGCGATTTCTCCGTCGAGTACCCACCGGGAGCCTTGCCGGTGTTCGTCCTGCCCGCGTACTTCGGCGACTACGCGAACGCGCTCGAGTGGGTGATGGCCGCGTGCGGAGTCGCCCTCGTCGGCGTGCTCGCGTTCATCCGGCGCGAGGCGGCGTACTACACCGCGCTCGCACCGGTCCTCGTCGGGTCGCTGATCCTCTCGCGCTTCGACCTCTGGCCGGCGCTGCTGCTCGTCGCCGCGCTGGCGGCGCTGCTCGGGGGGCGCGACGGCCTCGGCTGGGCGTTCCTGAGCGCGGCGGTCGCGGCGAAGCTCTGGCCGCTCGTGGTCGTGCCGCCTGCGCTCCTCTGGTCGATGCGGCGCGGGCGCGGCCGAGCGGTGCTTGCAGGCGCGGCGGTCGTCGCGATCGCGTTCGTCCCGTTTGCGCTGATCGCCCCGCACGGCGTGTGGCACAGCCTGAGCAGCCAGGCGTCGCGGCCGCTCCAGGTGGAGAGCCTCGGTGCAGCGTTCCTGACCACGTTCGGTCACCCGCACGTGGTGACGACGCACGGGTCGCAGAACGTCGTGGGGTACGGCGCGCTCGGTGCCGTGGTCAGCGCGCTCGGAGCGCTCGCCGTGGTGGGAGCATGGTCTGCGTTCGCACGTGGCCCCGTGACGCGCGACCGTTTCGTCCGCTACTCCGTCGCCGCGGTCTGTGCGTTCGTGGCGTTCGACAAGGTGCTCTCGCCTCAGTACCTGCTGTGGCTGATCCCGCTCGTGCCGCTCGTCCGCGGCCGGCGCGGGGTGGGCGCGACCGGGTTGCTGACCGTCGCGTGCGTACTGACGCAGGTGTGGTTCCCGCAGCGCTACTTCGCGTACGCGGACCGCTTCGAGCTCGCGTGGGTCGTGCTCCTGCGCGACGTCGTACTCGTCGCGCTGTTCGCGACGCTCGTCACGCAGCGACGGGAACGCGCACCGCTTCGCACGCCGTAGCGCGGCCCGCGTCGTCGCACTCGACGAGGGCGCCTTCGATCCGCACGTCGCCCGTCGCGGGCTCGAGCCGGAGCGGCATGCCGGTGACGAAGCGCCTGATCGCGTTGTGCTCGTCGCTCCCGATCACCGAGTCGTGCGGGCCCGTCATGCCGGCGTCGGTGATCGCTGCGGTGCCGCCGGCGAGGACTCTCGCGTCCGATGTCTGCACGTGCGTGTGTGTCCCGAGCACCGCCGTCACGCGGCCGTCCAGGTAGCGCGCGAGCGCGACCTTCTCGCTCGTCGCCTCGGCGTGGAAGTCGACGACGATGACGGGTGTCGAGCGCTTTGCCTCTACGACGAGCCGGTCGGCGGCGAGGAACGGGCTCTCGAACGGATCCAGGGCGAAGATCCCGAGCAGGTTGACGACGGCGACGCCGCCGTGCACGGCAAGCCCCCGCCCCGGCGTCTTCGGCGACATGTTCGCGGGGCGCAGTACACGGTCCGTGCCCGCGAGGTACGGCGCGAAGTCTTGCTGGCCCCAGGTCCAGTTGCCGAGGGTCACGACGTCGGCGCCGCTCGCGAGCAGCTTCTCGGCGAGCTTTGCGGTGATGCCGCGGCCGGCCGCCGCGTTCTCGCCGTTCACGATGCAGAAGTCGACGGCGAGCTCGTCACGCAGCGACGGCAGGCGCAGCTCGACGGCCCGGCGTCCAGGGGCACCGAACACGTCGGCGACGAACAGGATCCGAATTGGAAGGCCTTTCTAGTCGAGGCCGAGCGTCGCGGACGGGTGCACCTCGATCGCGACGTGGTTCCCCGAGTCGTTCGTGTACCGCGAGAGCGACTGATGCTCCGCGCGTGTGAAGTCGACCACCGACCCGAGCTTCGTCGCAGCGGCGGAGAGCTGCGACCCGACCTCGAGCGCCGGATCGATCTGGACGTGTGACACCGACACGACGAGCGACGGTGCGCTGCTCGGCTGGATGTCGATCCGCGTGCCGAACGTGCGGCCGTCGATCACGACTTCGTCGATCGCGAGCACCGTGCCGTCCACCGGCGAATACACATCGGTGCCGGCCGGCGCTCCGACTTCGAGGGACGACGTCGACGGTCCCTGTCCGCCCGGCAGCTGGTACCAACGGGGCGAACCGCTCGAGGAGCCGAAGATCGTATGCACGACGCGCTTCAGCACACCCTCGTTCGCCTGCGTGCCGAGCGGCGCGAGAGCGAGCGCGCCGACGGCCCCGCCCTGGTAGCCGATGGTCGTCACGCGCGACTGGCTCACGGGCAGCTGTACGTGCAGCGAGCCGAGGCGGGCGACGATCTCGGGCGACGGCGGCCCGGCCGGCAGCAGGCGGGCCGCGCTCGCGGGAGTAGGCGCCTGCACGGCCTTGCCGTCGCCGCCGAACGCGGAGACGAGCACCACGACGAGCGCGACGACGGCGATCGCGAGCAAGGCGGCGAGGCGACGCAAGCGCCGCTCGCGCTCCAGGTGCCGGCGGTGCGTACGCGCAGTCCGCCGGTGGGGCACCGGGGGCGGCATGGCGGGCACCGTAGCGAACGAGTCCTCTGGTTTCAACCGGGTAAACGACCAGGGATCGAGTGCGAGGGCCCCTTCGAAGGACGCCGTCCACTCCCAGTCGGGGGGTCGGATCGGTACGACGCGGCCAGTAGCATCGCCTGCGTGAACGCCGGGATGCGGATCCCACGGTGGGTCCAGCTGGTCGGGCTGCCGATCCTCGCGCTCCTCGTGTGGGTGCTCGCGACGCGGGTTATTCACGTCGTCTTCCTGTTCACGGTGGCGGCGCTCGTGGCGCTGCTGCTCGATCCGCTCGTCCGGGCGCTCCAGCGGGTGAGGCTGCCACGCGGCCTCTCGGTCGCGTTCGTGTACCTGGCGTTCCTCGCGGTGCTGGGGCTGATCATCTTCGCCATCGCCACCGCCGTCGTCTCCGAGACGAAAACCGCGGCGAACCGGTTCAACGACTACTTCACGCATCCTCACGCCATCTCCGGACGGACGTCCGCGTACCTCGACGTCGATCGCCTTCAGCACTGGCTGAACACGCACCACTTGAAGTCGGTGAAGGTCGAGCAGCGGGGCCATAAGCTCGTGCGCCAGATTCAGCGGCGCGACGTCGGCAAGTACACGCACCGGATCGTCACGTTCGTCGAAGGCGCGGCGATCTCGATCGGAAAGACGCTATTCAGCGTCGTCCTCCTGCTCGTCGTGTCGATCTACATGCTCCTCGACATGCAGCGCCTCGGTCGGTGGATCGACCGGCGGTTCCCACCTCGACCGGATGAGCCGTCACTGCTGCGTGCAATGGAGCACGCGCTCGCGTCGTACGTCCGCGGTCAGATCGCGTTGAGCCTGATCATCGGGACGACCGCCGGCTTCGGACTCTGGCTGCTCGCGGTGATCGGGCTCCTGCCGCATGCACAACAGTACGCATTGCTGTTCGGCGCGTGGGTCGCCGTCACCGAGATCATCCCGTACCTCGGGCCGTGGCTCGGTGCGATTCCCCCGTTCATCTATGCGCTCGTCGTGCACCCGCTCTCCGCGCTGTGGGTCGTGCTGCTCTTCCTCGGCATTCACCAGATCGAGGGCCACGTCGTCGTGCCGAAGGTGATGGGCAACGCGCTGCGCCTGCACCCGCTGCTCGTGATCTTCGGGCTGGCTGCCGGGACGGAGCTGTACGGGCTGCCGGGAGCGCTGAGCGCGCTGCCGCTGCTCGCGGTCGGACGCGCGATGTGGGAGTTCTTCTCGGGTCGCATCCGGCTCGAGCCCTGGGCGCGGGACGAGCCCGCCGAGGACGTGCCCGTGGAGCTCGTCGAACGCCGGTGACGCTCCTGGAAGCGCGTGGGGTCGCGCGCAGCTTCGGCTCGCGCGTCGCGCTCGAGCCCACGGACGTCGCGCTGGCAGCCGGTGAAGTGGTTGCGCTCGTCGGCCCGAACGGCGCGGGCAAGTCGACGCTGCTCGCGCTCCTCGCAGGATCGCTCGAGCCGACGGCGGGCACGGTCGACCGTCCGGAGCGCGTCGGCTGGGTGCCGCAGCGCGCAGCGCACTACGGTCGCCTGACCGCGCTCGAGAACCTGCGCCTGTTCGCCGCGCTGGAACGTGTCCCGTCTGTCCGCGCCGACGAGTTGGCGGCCGACTTCGACCTGCCGGAGGGGACGCGCGCGTCGTCCCTGTCCGTGGGCAACAGGCAGCGGCTCGACGTCGCGCTCGCACTGCTGGCCGAGCCGCAGGTGCTCTTGCTCGACGAGCCGACCTCGTCGCTCGACCCGACGCAGCGCGAGCGCGTCTGGCGCATCGCGCGGAGCGTCGCCGAGGGTGGCGGCGCCGTCCTCGTCGCGACGCATCACTGGGAGGAGCTCGCCGGGCTCGCCGACCGGACGCTCGAGCTCGTCGAGGGGAGGCTCGCGTGAGGCCGGTGTGGCTCGTCCTGCGCAAGGACCTGCGGATGCTGCTGCGAACGCCGGCCCTGCTCGCCGTGCTCCTCGCGTATCCCGTCATGATCGCGGCACTGCTCGGGCTGGTCGCCGGGTATGCGAACGCGAAGCCGCGCGTCGCTCTCGTCGACGAGGACGGCTTGCCGGCGCACATCGTCGTCGGCCGGCACGACTTCAACGTCCAAGCGACGATCAAAGAGGTGTCGCGCAACGTCACGCTCGTCCGCCTCGGCGAGGACGAAGCGAAGCGTGAGCTCGCCGACGGGAAGGTCGTCGCCGTCCTCACCGTGCCGCCGGGCTTCGTCGCGACCCTGCAGCAGATGACGAAGAGCCCGACGCTCGCCGTCTCGGTGACGCGCGGCGGGACGTCCGGTCGAGTTCGCCAGCAGGTACAGGCGCTCGTCTACACGCTCAACCAGAAGCTGCAGCGGGCATACATCGACGCGAACATCCAGTACGTGCGGCTGCTCCTGCACGGCGGAGACGGCACCTTCCTCGGCGAGAGCTTCAACGTGATCGGCCTCGACGGGACGAAGAAGATCCTCGACGCGCTGCCGCAGACGGAACGCGTGAAGCGCATCCAGCGTTTCGTCCACGACGCTCGGCTCGCGCTCGCGCAGACCGGCGACGCGCTGCACGCGACCGCGGCGCCGATCCAGCTCGTCGAGCTGCCGCAGCGCGGACGAACTGCGTCGCTCTCCGCGCAGGTGCAGAGCTACGCGCTCGGCCTGACGATCACGTTTCTGTCACTCGTGCTCGCCGCCGGAGCGCTCGCCGGCGAGCGAGACGAGAATGTGCTCGGCCGCCTGGCTCGCGGGCTCGTTCCCTCCGGGCGCCTCGTCGCCGCCAAGGTGGCGCTCGCGGGCATCGTCGCCACGGTGCTCGGGCTCGGCGTCGCGGTCGCGTTCGCGGCCGTGATCGTGATCGGCGACGCGCCCGGCGGTGAGCCTTGGTCGCGCCTGCCGCTTCTCGCCGCCGGCCTCGCGTTGACGGGTGCCGCGCTCGGCGCCGTCGGCGCGCTCGTCGGCGCGCTCGCACGCGAGGCTCGCACCGCATCGCTCGTCGCGGTGCTGCTCGTGCTGCCGATCGTCTTCCTGGGCCTGATCCCGCCCGAGGTCTTCGCGGCGGCGGGCTGGGTCAGCGACGGCCTCCCGTTCGCGCACGGGGTCAGGCTCTTCTCCGCGACGCTCTACGACGTGCATCCGTGGGGCGCCGTCGCGCGCGAGACGGCCTGGCTCGTGGGACTCGGCGCGCTGTTCTCGCTGCTCGCCCGCAGCGCTGTGCGACCATTCCGGCCATGAGTTCCGCTCCGGCACCGGCCAAGCCGGCACCTCCGCTACTTGCTCGCCTCCGTCGAGCCTACGGCGAGTGACGTACCCCGGCACACGGCTGCGGCGCCTGCGGCGAACGGGCGCGCTACGCGGCCTGACCCGCGAGACGACGCTCTCGGTCGACGACCTCGTGATGCCGCTCTTCGTCGCGCCCGAGGCGCTGCCGAACGAGCGGCTGCCGGGCATGGCGCGACACACCGTCGACGGCGTGGTGCGCGAGGTCGAGGAGCTCGTCCGCCTCGGCGTCCCCGCCGTGATCCTGTTCGGGCTGCCGGAGGAGAAGGACGACGAAGGATCGGGCGCCTGGGTCGACGACGGCATCGTCCAGCGCGCGCTTCGTGCGCTGCGCCCGCGTTTCCCGGAGCTCATCCTGATGACGGACGTGTGCCTGTGCGAGTACACCTCGCACGGCCACTGCGGCGTCGTCGACGCCGACGGCCACGTGCTGAACGACGCATCGGTCGACCTGCTCGTGCGCACCGCGGTCTCGCACGTCGAGGCGGGCGCCGAAGTCGTCTGCCCGAGCGACATGATGGACGGCCGCATCGGCGCCGTCCGCGAGGCGCTGCCCGAGACGCCGATCGTCGCCTACTCCGCGAAGTACGCGTCGTCGTTCTACGGCCCCTTCCGCGACGTCGCCGACTCGGCGCCTGCGTTCGGCGATCGGCGTGGCTACCAGATGGACCCCGGCAACGTGCGCGAGGCGCTGCGCGAGTGCGAGCTCGACGTCGCCGAAGGAGCGGACATGTTGATGATCAAGCCCGCGCTGCCATACCTCGACGTGCTGCGCGCGGTGCGCGACCGCTTCGACCTGCCGCTTGCCGCATACAACGTGAGCGGTGAGTACGCGATGGTCAAGGACGCGGCCGCAGCAGGCGATCTCGACGAGCGTGCCGCCGCCGTCGAAGCGCTGACGTCGATCCGACGCTCCGGCGCCGACCTGATCTTCACGTACTGGGCGAAGGAATTCGCCGCATGGCTCTGACCCCGCGCCGGCGCCGCGCATGTCGGCGCCCACGCTCTTGAGCGGCTCCGTCAAGCCTACGCCGCTGACCCGGACCGCGCTCTGGCATCGGGCCCTCGGCCTGATCCCGGGCGGCGTCAACTCTCCGGTGCGCGCGATGCGCGGCGTCGGGCTCGACGAGCCGTTCTTCGCGGTCGCCGGTGACGGCGCGCACATCGAGACGGCCGACGGCCGGCACCTCGTCGACTGGGTGCAGTCGTGGGGGCCGCTCGTGTTCGGGCACGCCGACCCGGAGACGATCGAGGCGGTGCGCGAGGCGGCGCTCGCCGGCACGACGTTTGGCGCGCCGACGGAACGTGAGTTGGAGCTCGCCGAGGAGATCGTCGACGCCGTGCCGTCGGTCGACCGGGTGCGCCTCGTCTCCTCGGGGACCGAGGCGGGGATGTCGGCGCTGCGGCTCGCGCGTGGGTTCACACGCCGCGACCGTGTGATCACGTTCGCCGGGTGCTACCACGGGCATGCCGATCCGTTCCTCGCACGTGCCGGGTCGGGGCTCGCGACGCTCGGCATCGCGAGCTCGCCGGGAGTGCCGTCGGGCGTGGTCGCCGACACGATCGTCTGCGAGTACAACGACGTCGACGGGGTCGCGTCCGCCGTCGACCGCTACGGCGAGGGCCTGGCGGCGATCTTCGTCGAGCCGGTCGCCGGGAACATGGGCTGCGTCCCGCCGGAGCCGGGCTTCCTCGAGGCGTTGCGGCTGCTGTGCGAGGCGGCGGGCGCGCTGCTCGTCTTCGACGAGGTGATCACCGGCTTCCGCGTCGCGCGCGGCGGAGCGCAGGCGCGCTTCGGCGTCACGCCCGACCTGACCGTCCTCGGGAAGATCGTCGGCGGCGGCCTCCCGCTCGCCGCGTTCGGCGGCCGTGCCGAGGTCATGGAGCAGCTCGCACCGTCGGGCGCTGTCTACCAGGCGGGGACGCTGAGCGGCAACCCGCTCGCGACCGCCGCCGGCGTTTCGGTCCTGCGGCGGCTGCGTGACCCGGCCGTCTACGACGAGCTCGAGCGCCGCTCGGCGCGGCTCGCCGAAGGGCTCGAGCCGTTCGGACGCGTGCAGCGGGTCGGCGCGATGCTCACGCTCTTCGCCGGTCGCCGCGAGCCGGTCGAACGGTTCGGCGAGCTCGACACCGAAGGCTACGCAGAGCTCTTCCGCGGCCTGTACGAGCGCGGCGTCTACATCGCACCCAGCCAGTACGAGTGCCTGTTCCCGTCCCTCGCCCACACCGACGAGATCGTCGAGGCGACCATTGACGCTGTTCGAGACCATTACGCGGAGCGCTGAGGCCGAGAGCCCCGTCTGGGGCGCTGCGGTCAGCGGCGCGCCTGAGCCGGAGCCCGTGTTTTCGCCGCTCGTCCCGGACGAGCTCGCGCTCGGGCTGGAGACGGTGTACGAGGCGTACCTCGTCCACTACGGGCGGCCGCGCCTCTTCGAGCTGCCGGACGCGGACGAAGGCGTGCTGCTTGGCGACTACCTGTACGCACACGGCCTGGTCCGCGTCGCCGAGGCCGGCGGCGTGCCCGCGGTCGCCGCGCTCGCCGAGCTGATCGCACGGTGCGCAGCGGAGCGGGCCGACGGCCGGCCCGACGACGGGGCCGCGTGGGTCGACGCCGCACGGGCGCTCGGCGGCGCCCCCGCCGACGACGCGGTCGAGCACGCGCTGGCGCGGCACTCCGCTAGGGTTGCGCAATGATCTCCGACGCTGCGAGCGAAGGCACCCACGTCATTCTCGGGATGCTCATCGTCGGGCTGATCTTCCTGTCGGTGATCATCCTCG
>DASXDB010000271.1:0-3458 GCA_036490895.1 Gaiellaceae bacterium | reverse complement strand
GGGCGCTCGCCCGACATCGCCTCGATGGAGTCGGCGATGGCGACGATCCGTGCGAGCATGGGAATCTCCTCACCGGCGAGGCGGTCGGGATAGCCGGTGCCGTCCCAACGCTCGTGGTGATGACGGACGATCGACCGGACGCCGGCAAGCGGCTCCAGTGGGGCGAGCATCCGGTCGCCGATGACGGCGTGCGTCTCCATCACCTCGCGCTCATCCGGTGTGAGCGGCCCCGGCTTCATGAGGATGCGATCGGGGATCCCGATCTTGCCCACGTCGTGGAGAACGGCCCCGAGCTCGAGCGTCTCGAGCTCCCGCTCGGTCAGTCCGAGCTCGCGGCCGAGCTCGAGTGCCAGCCCGGCCAGGCGCTCCGTGTGACCTTCCATTCCCTCGTCGCGCACCTCGATCGCGTTTGCGAGGACGCTCGCGACGGTCGGCGCGAACAGGCGCTCGCGCATCTCGCCCTCCACCAGCGAGAGCCGGTTGAGCGCGCCGCTCACCTTCAACCGGAGCTCTGCGGCCTTGAAGGGTTTCGTGATGAAGCCAGCCGCGCCGCGGTCGAGGGCCTCCTTGAGGTTTGCCTCGTCCGCCGAGCCGGTGACCGGGATGATCGGCAGGCTCGGCTTGCGCGCGTGTAGCTCGTCGATCAGCTCGAGCCCCGAGATGCTGCCGGGCATGTTCACGTCCGTGAGGACCACCTCGACCGGTTCGCGCTCCACGATTTCGATCGCCTCCCCGGCCGACGGCGCGGTCAGAACGCGGTAGCCGGCGCGACTGAGGATGGAGGCGATCAGATCGCGAACGGCCCGTTCGTCGTCCACGACGAGCGCCACGGTCCCCTGCGCCGCAGTGAGGGGCAAGCTGAGCTCCACCTTGTCCTCATCGGCACATGCGTACTGAAGTTGAGCATTTGATCCCTCACACGCGTTGCGATCGGCGCATAGAGCCGAAATCAGGAGAATGGAGGGATGTTCGACCACGTCGAGATCCACGTGTCCGACCACGCGGCGAGCCGGGCGTTCTACGGCGAAGCCCTCGGGCTCCCGACGGTGGACGGCGAGCTGGTCGAGTGGGGCGACTTCGGCATCGTGGCGGTCGACGACGACCATCCATTGACCCGGAAGCTGCACGTTGCGTTCGGCGTCGAGGATCGCGACGCCGTCGAGGCATGGTGGAACCGGATGACCGGAGCCGGATACGACAGCGACGGCGACCCGGGGCCGCGTCCCCAGTACAGCCCGTCGTACTACGGCGCGTTCGTGCTCGATCCGGACGGCAACTCGGTCGAAGCGGTGCATCACGACGGCAGTCGCGCGGGGGAGATCGACCACCTCTGGCTGCGGACGTCGGACGTTGCGGCCGCGAAGCGGTTCTACGAGACGGTCGCGCCGCTCGTCGGGATCACGATCGGGCACGACTCGCCGGAACGTGTGCGCTTCACCGACGGCCGTGGGTCGTTCTCGTTCGTCGAAGGAATCGCAACGGAGCACGTCCACTTCGCGTTCGGCGTTGCGGACGTCGACGCCGTCGTGCGATTCCACGAGGTCGCGCTGGCAGCCGGCTACCGCGACAACGGCGCTCCCGGCGAGCGGCCGCAGTACCACCCCGGCTACTACGCCGCATTCGTGTTCGACGCCGACGGCCACAACGTGGAAGCCGTCTTCCACGACCGAAGCTAGCGCCGGGTTCGTAACCGCCGCCGCTACCTGCGGCGATGAACGGCGGCGCGGCGTCGATGAGCGGCGTGACGGGGATTAGACTCCGCGCCGTGAGCGCCCTCGATCCGCTGAGCGAGGAGCAGCGCGAGATCCGCGAGCTCGTGCGCACGATCGCCCGCGAGCGCATCGCGCCCCGCGCTGCCGAGATCGACAAGTCCGCTGAGTTCCCCTGGGACGTGGTCGACGTCTTCCGCGAGAACGAGATCTTCGGCGTGATGTACGACGAGAAGTACGGCGGTATCGGCGCCAGCGCGCTGCTCACGCTCGTGACGATCGAGGAGGTCTCCAAGGTCTGCGCGACGAGTGGGCTGATCATTGCTGTGCAGGAGCTCGGCTCGCTCGGTATCAAGCTCGCCGGCACGGACGGGCAGAAGCAGCGCTTTCTGCCGAAGCTCGCGAGCGGCGAGTGGCTCGTGGCGTACGCTCTGACCGAGCCGGGGTCCGGCTCGGACAGCGCCGCGATGCGCACGACCGCGGTGCGCGACGGCGACGAGTACGTGCTGAACGGCGGGAAGCGGTTCATCACGAACGCCGGGGTCGCGTCGCTCTACGTCGTGTTCGCGAAGACCGACTCCGACGCGGCACACAGCGGCATCAGTGCGTTCGTCGTCGAGTCGACCGCCCCCGGGTTCAGCGTCGGAAGGATCGAGCCGAAGATGGGGATCAAGGGCTCGACGACCGGCGAGGTGTTCTTCGACGACTGCCGCATACCGGCCGGCAACCTGCTCGGCGAGGAAGGCGAGGGGTTCAAGATCGCGATGCGCATCCTCGATCGCTCGCGCCCGGGGATCGGCGCGCAGGGGCTCGGCCTCGCACAGGGCGCGACCGACTACGCCGTCGAGTACGCGCGCTCGCGGGAGACGATGGGCAAGCCGATCGCCCAGCACCAGTTGATCGCCGGGATGCTCGCCGACATGGAGACCAAGTGCGAGGCGGCCCGGGGAATCCTCTACAAGGTCGGGCAGATGATCGACGAAGGCGATACCGGCCCCGAGCTGACGAAGCTCTCGGCGATGGCGAAGCTCTACTGCACCGACGTCGCGATGGACGTCACCACCGACGCCGTGCAGGTGCTCGGCGGTTACGGCTACATCCAGGAGTACCCCGTCGAGCGGATGATGCGCGACGCCAAGGTCACGCAGATCTACGAGGGCACGAACCAGATCCAGCGGCTCGTGATCGCGCGCGAGATGCTGAAGGAGAACAGGGCCTTTCTGCTCGCCGGGATCGGGTAAGCCCGGCCAGACCTTCGGGCGCGTCGGCGACGCATACGCGCGGACGCGCCCGCCGTACTCGAGCGCGGCAATCGAGCTCGCGGCGCAGGAGCTCGGCTCCACGAGCGCGTCGATTACCCGCGGTGTCTGACACCGTGGTGTCAGACACCCCTAGTCGATCGTCTTGAGGAACGCCTCGACCGTCTCGAGGAAGGCCTCCTGCTCCTCGACATGCGGCATGTGGCTCGACTCCTCGAACAGCTCCCACTGCGAGCCGGGGATGCGGTCGTGGATCTCGCCGACGATCCGCGGTGTCGCCTCGTCGTGGCGACCTGAGACGAGCAGCGTCGGCGTGGAGATCTCGTGCAGCCGGTCCGTGATGTCCCATGTCTTCAGCGAGCCGATGCAGTGGAACTCGCTCGGGCCGTTCATCGTGTGGTAGACGGTCGGGTCCTCCGCCATCCTCGCGAAGGACCGCTCGACGTAGTCGGGCCACGGGATGCGGCACAGATGCCGGTCGTAGTAGACG
>DASXDB010000270.1:0-2759 GCA_036490895.1 Gaiellaceae bacterium | reverse complement strand
ATCGCCGTGCACGACGCGCTCCGCAATTTCCTGCCCGAGGTGCTCGCGCTGTCGGCCAGCTCGCCGTTCGTCGAGGGCGTCAACTCGGGCCTGCACTCCGCGCGCACCGAGATCTTCACGCGCATGTTCCCGCGCTGCGGCATCCCGGACGCGTACGGCAGCCGGCAGGCGTGGGACGACTACGTCGCGTTTCTCTACCGCACGGGTTCGATCACCGAGCACACGCAGATCTGGTGGAGCGTGCGGCCGCATCTCGCCTACCCGACGATCGAGATCCGCATTGCCGACGGCCAGCCCGATCTCGCCGAGGCGCAGTCACTCTCCGCGTTCTGTTATGCGCTCGCTGCGCGGTGTGCACGTGCGCACGACGAGGGGGAGACGCTGCCCGGCCTGCCGCACCGTCTCCTCGAAGAGAACATGTGGCGGGCCATCCGCTGGGGCCTCTCCGGCGAGCTTCTCGACTTCGATCGCGGCGAGCCGGTGCCCGCCCGGGCGCGCCTCGAGCAGGTCGTCGACTGGCTGGCGCCCGTCGCCGACGAGATCGGCGCCGCGCCGTACCTCGCGATCCCCGAGCGCAACGCGGCCGAGCGCCAGATCGCGCGCCTCGACGAGGGTGCGACCCTGGAGGAGATCTACGCCGAGCAGGTGCGAGCAGGCGAGCCGATCGGTGGCTGACGACCTCGCCTCGATCCGGGTCGAGGAGTTCCTGGTCTCGGCTGCCGCTGGCCTGATGAGCCTCGGCTACGCGCGGCTCGAGTCGAAGGATCTCGCCCAGGCGAAACAGGCGATCGACGCGCTCCAGAGCCTCCTCCCGCACATCGGCGGCGATCTCCAGGCGGAGCTCCACCAGGCGCTGACCGGCCTCCAGGTCGCCTTCGTGTCGGCTGCATCCGGCTAGCCGGAGCTTGTGATACATAATCGCCCGCGCCGAAGCACTTCGGCGCTTGACTTTGTGAGGGAGCGAAACGGATGAATTGGTTCATGCATCATCCCGTGCTCCTCGGCCTCGTCGGCGCTGCCGTGGCCGTGGCGTACGGGCTCTACCTGACTTGGTGGCTGCTCCAGCAGCCCGCGGGCAATGAGCGGATGCGGGAGATCTCCGCCGCCGTCCAGGAGGGCGCCGCGGCGTACCTGCGCAAGCAGTACACGACGATCGCGATCGTCGCCGTCGTGCCGTTCATCCTGCTCGGCGTCTACCACAAGCTCGGCTGGGGGCCTGCCTTCGGATTCCTCGTCGGCGCGACGCTCTCGGCCGCCGCGGGGTTCATCGGGATGAACGTCGCCGTGCGCTCGAACGCGCGGACGGCGGAAGCTGCTCGCGGCGGGCTGAAGCCCGCACTCGACGTCGCCTTCAAGGCCGGCTCGGTGACGGGCCTGCTCGTCGTCGGTCTCGGCCTGTTCGGCGTCACCGGCTACTACTGGTTCCTGACCGGCGCCCTGCACAACTCGCCGACCTCGGCGATCAACGACCTCGTCGGCCTCGCGTTCGGCGGTTCGCTGATCTCGGTGTTCGCGCGGCTCGGCGGCGGCATCTTCACGAAGGCAGCCGACGTGGGCGCCGACCTCGTGGGGAAGATCGAAGCCGGGATCCCCGAAGACGACCCGCGGAACGCGGCCGTGATCGCCGACAACGTCGGGGACAACGTCGGCGACTGCGCCGGCATGGCCGCCGACCTGTTCGAGACGTACGCCGTCACCGCGGTCGCGGTGATGCTGCTCGGCACGCACACCAACCTCGTCGGCGACCTCTCGAACCGGATGTATCTCTATCCGCTCGCGCTCGGGTCGGTGGCCGCGGTCGCGTCCGTGATCGGAACGTTCTTCGCGCGGCTGGGCCGCGGCGAGAACGCAGTCATCAACGCGCTGTACAAAGCCGTCCTGGCCGCGACGGTGCTGTCTGCGATCGGGTTCATCCCGATCACGATGGCGTTCGACAAGGGCAGGTACGGCTTCGGCGACCTCTACATCTCATCCATCATCGGTCTCGTCGTCACGTTCCTTCTCGTCGCGATCACCGAGTACTACACCGGCACGCGGTGGAATCCCGTGAAGGCGATCGCGAAGGCGTCGCAGACCGGCCATGCGACGAACATCATCGAAGGGCTCGCGATGGGCATGCAGGCGACCGCCGCGCCCGTGATCGTGATCGTCGCGGGCATTCTCGTCGCCCATCACTTCGCCGGCCTGTACGGCATCGGTGTCGCCGTGATGGCGCAGCTGTCGATGACGGGCCTGATCGTCGCGCTCGACGCCTACGGCCCGGTCACCGACAACGCGGGCGGCATCGCCGAGATGGCCGATCTGCCCGAGGAAGTCCGCGGCGTCACCGATCCGCTCGATGCCGTCGGCAACACGACGAAAGCCGTCACGAAGGGCTACGCGATCGGCTCGGCCGCCCTCGCGGCGCTCATCCTCTTCGACTCGTACACGACCGGCCTCACCGACAACGGCCTCACCACGTCGTTCTCGCTCTCCGACGCGTGGGTCGTCGCAGGCCTCTTCATCGGCGGCTTGATGCCGTTCCTGTTCGCGTCGCTCGCGATGCAGGCGGTCGGGCGCGTGGGCGGCGAGGTCGTGCAGGAGGTCCGCAGGCAGTTCCGGGAGCACCCCGGGATCATGGAGGGAACGGAGCGGCCGGACTACAGCCGCGCCGTGGGCATCGTGACCGGGTCCGCGATCAAGTCGATGCTCGCGCCGGCCCTGATCCCGATCGGGTTCCCGATCGTGGTCGGGATCATCAACGCCCGCATGCTCGGCGG
>DASXDB010000269.1:0-2665 GCA_036490895.1 Gaiellaceae bacterium | reverse complement strand
GGGGGATGCCTAACGTGTCCTCGTGAAGGTCCTCGGAATCGACCCAGGGACGGCTGCTTGCGGGTACGGGATCGTCCACGAAAGAGACGGGCGCCTCAGGGCCACGTGCCACGGCTGGTGGCGAACGTCTGCTCGGGACCGCCTGGAGGCTCGACTGCTCACGATCTTCACGGGCGTCCAGGAACTGATCGCGGCGCACGAGCCGGATGCCGTCGCCCTGGAGGAGTCGTACGTCGGCGCCGACGCCCGCATCGCGCTCTCCGTCGGGCAAGCGCGCGGAGCCGTTCTCGTCGCCGCGTCGTCCGCAGGCGTCGCGTGCGCTGAGTATTCGCCCGCCTCGGTCAAGCAGGCCGTCTGCGGTTACGGACGAGCGGAGAAAGAGCAGGTGGGAAAGATGGTGAAGGCGATCCTCGGCCTCGACGACGTTCCGGCGCCGAACCACGCCGCCGACGCGCTCGCGGTTGCGATCTGTCACGCCCTCGCCCCGCCGCTGCAGCGGGCGGTCGCCTCGTGATCGCCCGGCTTCGCGGTCGCGCCGACGGCCGGGTCGGCCAGGCGCTCGTCATCGACGTGAACGGCGTCGGCTACCTCGTTCATGCGACGCCGTCGGTGCACCGGCTCGGCAGCGGCGAGATCACCGTCGAGGTGCACACCGTCGTTCGCGAGGACGCGCTGCAGCTCTACGGCTTCGTCTCGGCTGACGAGCGCGAGCTCTTCGAGCTGCTGCTCGGCGTGAACGGCGTCGGCCCGAAAGTCGCGCTCGCGATCGTCTCCGGCTCGACACCGGCCGACCTGCGCCGCGCGATCGCACGCGACGACGTGAAGCGCTTCCAGGCGATCCCCGGCATCGGGCTCAAGACCGCCCAGCGGGTCGTGCTCGAGCTGAAGGCAAAGCTGGCCGACGCGAGCTTCGCCGGCGACGAGGGCGGACTCACCGCCCGCGATGCGCTCGTCGAGCTCGGCTGGACGCTGATCGATGCCGAGCGTGCGCTCGCCGACGTCGACGTGGGGTTGCCGGTCGAGGAGCAGGTCCGGCATGCGTTGAAGCAGGCGGCGTGAGCAGTCAGTTCCTCGCACCGGTGCTGGGCGACAGCGAGGAAGAGCTCGAACGCTCGCTGCGGCCGCGCACGCTCGCGGACTTCGTCGGGCAGGAGCGCGTCAAGGAGCAGCTCCAGATCGCGCTCGAAGCGGCGCGCGCCCGCAACGAGGCGCTCGATCACGTGCTGCTCGCGGGACCTCCCGGCCTCGGCAAGACGTCGCTGGCGCAGATCGTGCGGAACGAGCTCGGTGTGGGCATCCGCCAGGTCGCAGGCCCGGGGCTCGAGCGGAAGGACATCGCTGCGATCCTCACGTCGCTCGAGCCGCGCGATGTGCTCTTCGTCGACGAGATCCACCGCATAAGTCGCGCTGCCGAGGAGATCCTCTACCCGGCACTCGAGGACTTCCGCCTCGACATCGTCGTCGGTCAGGGTCCGGCCGCGCGAACGCTGACACTCGACCTGCCGGCGTTCACGCTCGTCGGAGCGACCACCCGGACAGGGTTGCTGACGACGCCGCTTCGCGACCGATTCGGACTGACGTTCCGGCTCGACCTCTACGACGCCGTCGAGCTCGCCGCAATCGTGCGCCGCTCCGCGCACATTCTCGGCGTCGAGATCGACGACGACGCGGCCGAGCTCGTCGCCGCACGTTCGCGCGGCACACCGCGAATCGCGAACCGCATCCTGCGTCGTGTGCGTGACGTCGCGGAGGTTCGGCATGAAGGCGCTGTGACGACGATCGTCGCCGAAGAGGCGCTTGCCCTGCTCGAGGTCGACGGCGCGGGGCTCGAACGCTTCGACCGCGAGCTGCTCCGCGCCGTCGTGGAGAAGTTCGGCGGCGGCCCGGTGGGGCTGTCGACGCTCGCCGTCGCCCTCGGTGAGGAGGCGGAGACGATCGAGGACGTCTACGAGCCGTTCCTGCTGCAACTCGGCTTCCTCCAGCGCACGCCGCGCGGTCGCGTGGTCACCGAACTCGGCCGCGCGCACCTCGGTGCGCTCCGCGACGACGCGAGGCTGTTCTGAGCACCGAGACGCCCCGTGCCGATGCGGCGGCCGCGGCGGTCGGTGCCGTCGACCTGTTCGTGCTTCGCCGCGTCAGCGGTGAGCAGTTCGTGCATTTCGGCGGCAGCGGACGCGGCGCCGGCTGGGCGGGAATCGTCGATGTCGAGATCAGCGAGTCCGATGCGCTCTCGTCGAGCCTCAGGACGCGTTCGCCCTCGCGGATCGTGCACGCCGGCAAGGACCTCGTGTTCGGCCCGTACTACGCGAACGCCGCCGCGTTCGTCCCCGTGGCGAACGACGTCGTCGTTGTGTTCGGGTTCGAGCAGGCACCGGAGAGCGCCTCCGACGAAGCCCTGCACGCGGCGGCGACCATGGCCGCCGACGCCGTCGGCGACGTCACGCCGGCGAAGCGCCTGGCCGATGAGCTCGAAGAGCTCGAGGCAGTCCGCGCGGCGCTCGCGGTCGACACGGGCGACGTGCGGGAGGCGATGCGGACGCTCGGCCGTGTTGCGGCGGAGATGCTGTCGTGCGAGCTCGCCGCGGTGTACCTCGCCGAGGGCGCGCGGCTCGAGATCGCCGATCGCGGCTGGAGCCTCCGATCGAGGCCGGAGTCGGTCGAAGCC
>DASXDB010000268.1:0-14757 GCA_036490895.1 Gaiellaceae bacterium | reverse complement strand
GCTAGCCGCTGCGCGCCCAATCCGCGCCGACGTGCGCGAGGATCGTCGTCAGCAGCTCGAAGCTGTGCATGACGTGCTCTCGCGCGAGCTCCCGCGCGCCCGCCACCGACCCCGCGGCGAGCGCCTGCCGGATCGCGCGGTGCTCCGCCTGGTTGCGCTCGTAGAGCGCCTCGAGCTCGTCATCGACCGGCGCCCACACCGTGGGGCCGGAAAAGGTGCGACGCGCGGCCTTGGCGACCGATTCGACGTAGGGCAGCTCGGCGACTCGATAGAGCACGTCGTGGAACGCGTGGTTTGCGCGCATCCACTCGCCCATCAGCGCACGGCGGTTGCCGCCGGGCTCGTGCGAGCGAACCTCGCGGGTCAGCCGGGCGAATCGCTTCTCGGCCTCTTCGAGCTCCTCGAGCGCCTCCGACGTGATCTTGCGCGCAGCTTCCTCGGTGACGAGCGCCTCGAGCTCGGCGCGGACGAGGAACGCCTCGCGCAGGTCGTCGTGCGAGAGCGTGCGGACCCGCACACCGCGGTTCGGCTCGAACGACACGAGGCCGAGCGCCGCCAGCCGTCGCAGCGCCTCGCGCACGGGCGTTCGCGATACGCCGAAGCGCTCCGACAGCTGTTCCTGCCGCAGCACCGAACCGGGCGTCAGCTCGCCGGAGACGATCGCCTCCTCGATCAGGCGCGCGATGTCGTCGGCTTTGGTCGATTCGAGGCTCATTCCCCGCTCCGGCGCCGCGCAGGTCGGCGCCTGCGCTCTTTCTCCGCTCCGGCGCCGGCAAAGCCAGCGCCTGCGCTCCTGGCCGGCTCCGTCGAGCCTACGCCTGTGGTGAGCTCCGTCGAGCCTACGCTCATGCGAGCCGATCGTACGCGGCGAGCGTCAAGAAGTCTTTCAGCGGCGCCGACAGCGCAACGTCCAGGAACACGTCCTTCGCGGCATGGGACGCCTCGATCGCCGCGACCTCCTGCCGAACGCGTTCGCCGTCGAAGCGGCCAGACTGCACCCACGACCACACCTGCGCACGCGAGATCTCGGCGGTCGCCGCGTCCTCCATCAGGTTGTCGATCGCAGCCGCGCCGACACCTTGCAGCCAGGCGTCGATGTAGCGCACGCCGACGCTCACGTTGACGCGCAGCCCGTCGTCGGTGATCTCGCTTCCCGGAATGTCGAAATCGCGCAGCGCCTCCTCCGTCACGTGCACGTCGTCGCGCTTGCGCTCGACCTGGTTGGCGCGGTCGCCGAGCACCGCGTCGAACTCGGCCATCGCGGTCGGCACGAGGTCGGGGTGCGCGATCCAAGTGCCGTCGAAGCCGTCACCGGCCTCCCGGCGCTTGTCCTCGCTCACCTTCGCCAGTGCGACGGCGTTCACCTCGGGGTCGCGTCGCGAGGGGATGAACGCCGCCATGCCGCCGATCGCGTGCGCCTCCCGCGCGTGGCACATCTGCACGAGCAGCTCGGTGTACGCGCGCATGAACGGCACCGTCATCGTCACCTGTGCACGATCGGGCAGCACCGCGCCGAGCTTCTTGATGCAGCTGAAGATGTAGTCCCAGCGGCCCGCGTTCAGCGCACAGGAGTGGTCGCGCAGCTCGTAGAGGATCGCGTCCATCTCGTAGGCGGCGAGGATCGTCTCGATCAGCACGGTGCACTTGATCGAGCCGTGATGAAGCCCCAGGTCGTCCTCCGCGATCCGGAACGCCCTCGCCCACAGGCGCGCTTCCTCGTGCGACTCCAGCTTCGGGAGATAGAAGTACGGCCCCGTGCCGCGCGCGAGCTGCTCGTGTGCGTTGTTGTAGACGGTGAGCCCGAAGTCGAACAACGAGGCGGAGACCGGCGCGCCGTCGACCTCGTGATGCCGCTCGACCATGTGCCAGCCGCGGTTTCGGATGACGAGCGTCGCAGTCTCGTCGTTCAGGCGGTAGCTCTTCTCGGGCGTGTCGAGCTCGATTCGGCGCCGCACGGCGTCGTGGACGTTCTGCTGGCCGGCGCGGACGTTCTCCCAGGTCGGCGAGTTCGCGTCCTCGAAGTCCGCCATGAAGACCCTGGCGCCCGAGTTGAGCGCGTTGATCATCATCTTGCGGTCGACCGGGCCGGTGATCTCGACGCGCCGGTCGCGCAGGTCGGCCGGCGCGGGCGCGACCGTGAAGTCCTCGGGCGCACGAACGAAGACCGGCGCTCCGCCCCGCGAGTCGCGTGCCGCCAGCAGCCGTTCGCGCTCCGGGTTGAGCTCGCGGTGCAGGCGATCGACGAAGGCGAGCGCGTCGGCGGAAAGAACGTTGCCGCTCATGCGGGCGGCACACGCTCGGCGAGCTCGCGCGACCGCTCGGTCGCGGCGTTGATCGCGTTCAGGAACGCGGCGCGGACCCCGGAGACCTCGAGCTCGCGGATCGCGCGGGTCGTCGTTCCGCCGGGCGACGTGACCGCCTCGCGCAGCTCGACCGGATGCATGTTCTCGTCGCGCAGGAGCCGCGCGCTGCCGAACATGGTCTGCACGACGAGCCGCGTCGAGACGTCGCGCGAGAGCCCGAGCAGCAGGCCTGCCTCGATCATCGCCTCGGCGAGCAGCGCGAAGTACGCCGGGCCGGACCCGCTGAGCGCCGTGACCGCGTCCATGTCGTCCTCAGCGACGCGGACGACCGCGCCGAGATGCCCGAGTGCCGTCGTGGCCACGTCGAGGTCGTCTTCGTGCGCGTGGTCTCCGCCGCAGATCCCCGCGATCCCCTCATGCACCAGCGCGGGCGCGTTCGGCATGGCACGCACGACGCGCGCCCCATCGGGCAGACGCGACTCGATGGCTCTGGTGGTCACGCCGGCGGCGACCGACAGCAGCGTCTGCTCCGGGGAAACCGACGAGGCGATCTCCGCGAGCACGCGCACCACGTCCTGGGGCTTGACCGAGAGGATGACGAGGCGAGCGCCGCCGATCGCGGCGGCGTTGTCTGCCATCGCGTCGACGCCGTAGAGCGCCGCAAGCGCGTCCCGGCGCTCCGCGCGCCGGCTCGTGACCACGACCTCGCCCGGTTCCCGCCAGTCGCTCGAGAGGAAGCCGCGCAGCATCGACTCGCCGAGCCGCCCGGCCCCCAGGATCGCGATCCGCCTGTCGCTCATAGGGCGTTAGTTGTAGTAGCGGAAGACGATCTCCGCCACGCAAACGGGTTTTTCGCCCCCGTCGCGCTCGATGGTCGCCTTCATCGTGATCTGCGCGCCCCAGTCCTGACGGTCGACGTCGATCACCTCGAACGTCGCGCGGACGCGCGAGCCCACCGGCACCGGCGACGGGAACCGCACCTTGTTCAGGCCGTAGTTGATCGACATGGAGCCGCCCTGCCGCGGCACGACCTCGTACGACGCCGAGGGAAGGAGCGACAGCGTCAGGTAGCCGTGGCCGATCGTGCCGCCGAACGGGCCGTCCTGCGCGCGTTCCGCGTCGACGTGGATCCACTGGTGGTCGTCCGTCGCGTCCGCGAAGGCGTTGATCCGCTCCTGCGGGATCTCGATCCAGCTCGACGGGCCGTAGACGTCCCCGACGTTCACCGGCCGATCTTCGCGCATCGCGTCGCTTGACGAGGCGCCACCGAGGCGTAAGATCGCGGCAATCGGCACAAGGAGGGAGAGATGGGCGGCACGATGTCCCGGCGCCGTTTCGTGGGCGCCACCACGGCGAGCCTCGCGGGGATGAGCCTCCTCCGAACGGCTCCTGCCTGGTCGAAGTCGACCTCGGCGCCGAGGCCGATCCCCGGCGGGCTCAGCCTGACGACCGGCGCGCCCGTGCCGGTGAACCCGGACGTGCACGTGCTGCCGCCGGTGGTCGGATTCGAGATGTCGACGATCACCGACTTCAACGGCACGGTCGCCGCAGCCGACATGCAGGGGACCGCGACCGGGAGCGACGGCTCGAGCTGGTTCTTCGACGCCGACATGCGGTTCATGGACGGCGAGTACGTCGGCGAGGACGGCAACCACCACCACGGCACGTTCGGCTTCGTCTGAATCGACTTGTTCACGGCCGCCGTGAGCGACCCGAACACCGCGCAAATCCACGACTTCGAGCCCGGCATCGCGCCCTCGGGGCTCTTCTGGACGATCCCGATCGACGGGGGTGCCGTCGACGCGTCACCCGGAAGCGGCCGCGCGCGCTATCGGCTCGACGAGCTCGCCCTGAACGACTACCACGACTTCTTCACCGCGATCTCGCCGAACCCGCCGAATGTCCCCTCGCATGTGTCCTTCGAGGTCGTCTGGAGCGGAGGAAGCGGCCATCAGCGGATCGCCGACACCGATTTCGACTTCACGGGGACGTTCGTGACCGGCGATGCACGCATCGCCTTCACCGCGTGGAACGACGGCACCGGCGTGATCTACACCTCGAACCCGAACGGCCAGACGTCGGACGGCGCCGGGGTCGGCCACGAGCGAAACGGGGTGTTCTTCTAGCGGAGGGACAAAGGCGAACAGGGTGTCTGACACCACTGGTGTCAGACACCGCTCGGACTCCGCTTACGCGGATTCCTCGGCCAGTTCTTCCGGCTCGATCGAGTCGTTGCCGGCGCTCGTCACGAGCGTCGGGCGCAGGCCCTTCTCGATCGTCTCCTTCGTGATCACGCACTTGGAGACGTCCTTGCGCGACGGCAGCTCGAACATCACGTCGAGCAGCGCGTTCTCGATGATCGAGCGCAGGCCGCGGGCGCCGGTCTCGCGCTCGAGCGCCTTGTCGGCGATCGACCACAGCGCCTCTTCGGTGAAGACGAGGTCGATGTCGTCGTAGTTGAAGAACCGCTGGTACTGCTTGCTGAGCGCATTCTTCGGTTCGGTGAGGATCTGCACGAGGTCCTCGCGCTTCAGCTGGTGCACGGCCGACAGCACGGGCAGACGCCCGATGAACTCCGGGATGAGCCCGAAGTTGAGGAGGTCCTCCGGCATGACGTCGCCGAGCAGCTCGGCGCTCTCCGCGTCGCGCTTCGACGAGATCTGCCTGCCGAAGCCGACGGCGTTCTTGCCGACGCGCTTGGCGATGATCTTGTCGAGGCCGGCGAACGCGCCGCCGCAGATGAACAGGATGTTCGTCGTGTCGATCGAGAGGAACTCCTGGTGCGGGTGCTTGCGCCCACCTTGCGGCGGGACCGAGGCGACCGTGCCCTCGAGAATCTTCAGCAGTGCTTGCTGCACTCCCTCGCCGGAGACGTCGCGCGTGATCGACGGGTTGTCCGCCTTGCGCGCGATCTTGTCGACCTCGTCGATGTAGATGATCCCGGTCTCCGCTTTCTTGATGTCGAAGTCGGCGGCCTGGATCAACTTCAAGAGGATGTTCTCGACGTCTTCGCCGACGTAGCCCGCTTCGGTGAGTGCCGTCGCGTCGGCGATCGCGAACGGGACGTTGAGAATGCGTGCGAGGGTCTGCGCGAGGTGCGTCTTGCCGCAGCCGGTCGGGCCGAGCAGCAGGATGTTCGACTTCTGCAGCTCGACGTCGCCTTCCTCGGCGCCCATCTGCACACGCTTGTAGTGGTTGTAGACGGCGACGGAAAGTGTCCGCTTCGCCTCTTCCTGCGAGACGACGTAGTCGTTCAGCGCGGAGTAGATCTCCATCGGCCGCGGCAGGTTGTCGAGGTCGAGCGTGCTGGGAGTGGTCAGCTCCTCGTCGATGATCTCGTTGCAGAGATCGATGCACTCGTCGCAGATGTAGACGCCGGGGCCGGCGATGAGCTTCTTGACCTGCCGCTGCGACTTGCCGCAGAAACTGCAGAGAAGCTGTTCGTTTCCTTCGCTGGCGCGCGCCATCTGACTCTCCTTTTACCCCGAATCGGCCAAAACAGCTAGTGCCGAATCGCCTAAGCCGCCGCCTCCGGCCGGGCGGACGTGTCGCGGTGGGTGATCACGGAGTCGATGATTCCGTACTCGACGGCCTCTTGCGGGCTCAGGAAGAAGTCTCGTTCCATGTCGCGGGAGATCTCCTCCTGGGTCTTGCCGGTGTGCTCGGTGTAGATCTCCTCCAGGCGCCTCTTGAGGCCGATCACCTCGCGGGCCTGGATCTCGATGTCGGTGCCCTGGCCCTGGAACCCGCCTGAGACCTGGTGGATCAGGATCCTGGAGTTCGGCAGGGACATTCGCTTCCCTTTCGAGCCGCCGGCGAGCAGGAGCGAGCCCATGCTCATCGCGATGCCGACACAGATCGTCTGCACGTCCGGCTTGATGAACTGCATCGTGTCGTAGATCGCGAGGCCGGCGTACACCGAGCCGCCGGGCGAGTTGACGTAGAGGAAGATGTCCTTGTCCGGGTCCTCGGATTCGAGGTGGAGGAGCTGCGCGATGATCAGGTTCGCGATCTGGTCGTCGACCGGCGTACCGAGAAAGACGATGCGCTCGGCGAGCAGGCGCGAGTAGATGTCGAACGCGCGCTCGCCGCGCGAGGTCTGCTCGACGACCATGGGGATCAGTGGGCTCATGACGCAGTCTCCTTCGTGCCTGGGGTCCAGAGTTTCGGTGTCTCGGCCGGTTGCTCCTTCTCCGGCGTCCAGATCGATTCGCGTGCCTCGTGCAGCTCGGGTGCGATCGGCGTCACCTCGGCGGCGATCCGATCGAGGGCGCGCTTCAGCCGGATGTCGTCGCGGACATTGTCCGCGCCACCCTTCTCGATGAACTCGTCGATGTCCTCCTCGGTCTCGCCGGCCGTGCGCAGCTCGTCGCGGATCTCGTCGTCCGTGACCTCGATCCCGAGCTTGTCGGCGACGGCTTCGAGCAGCAGCTCGCGCGAGACGGACAGCGATGCCTCGGCGCGCAGGCGCTGCTCGAGGACCTCGGGCGTCTGGCCGGTGAGCTGCATGTACGACGCGACGTCGATGCCGCGCGCCTGAAGGCTCCGTGCGAGCCCGGTCAGAAGCTCCCGCGTGCGGGCCTCGACGAGCGGACCGACGGCGACGAAGTTCGTCGCCTCGAGGAGCTCGTCGACTGCGGCGGCGCGGAACAGGCCCTCGACTTCTTCCTCGATCTGGGCGCGCAGTCTCGACTCGGTGTCGTCGCGCAGCTCCGCGAGTGTGTCGAACTCGGTCGCCGTCTTCGCCAGCTCGTCGTCGATCGGCGGAAGCACGCGCTCCTTCAGCTCCTTGAGCGCGACGGTCGCGCTGCGGTGGCTCCCGTCTGCGAGCTCGTAGGCGATCTCGCGCTCCTCGCCGGTCGAAAGGCCGCGCAGCCCGTTCTCGATCTCCTCGACGAGCCGCTCGGAGCCGAGCTCGACGATGTAGTCGCGCTGGGCGGTGCCGTCGCTCGCCACCAGGTCGATCACGGCGACGTCGCCGTCCTGCGCCGGTCGACCGTCCACGCCGACGAGCTCGGCGGCGGTCTTCTGCAAGAGCTCCAGCTCGGCCTGCACGACGTCCTGCGGCACGTCGATCTCATGCTTCGGCACCTCGAGCGTCGTCCAGTCCGCCGGCTCGGGCTTCGGCTGCACCTGCACCGTCGCCGTGAAGATCCAGTCCTCCTTGTCGGACGTCGGCAGCTCGAACTCGTACTCCGGCATCGCGACGGGGTTGACGCGCGCGCGGGCGGCGGCGTTCCAGAACCAGCCGCCGATGTGGCTGTCGACGGCCTCTTCGTAGATGCGCTCGCGGCCGATGCGCTGGACGAGCAGCGGCATCGGCACCTTGCCCTTGCGGAAGCCGGGGATGCGGACCGTCCGCGCAAGATCGGAGGCGGCGTGCTCGACGGCGTGGTGCACGTCGTGCGCCGGGACGTCGATCGTCAGCTTGACCTTGTCGTCCTCGAGCTCCTCGATCTGGCGGGCCATCGGGGCATTGAACCAGGTAGATACGGTGCGCCGCGTGGACACGGACAGCGCGATCCGCACGAGGAGAACGCACAAGCAGTACGGCACGGAGCCAGTTTCCGAGGCCGTCGTGCGCGAGCTCGTCGATCTCGCGCGGTGGGCGCCGAACCACAAGCTGACGAACCCGTGGCGCTTCCGGCTGCTCGGACCTGCGACGCGAGCCCAGATCGACAACCTCGTGCCCGAGGCGGAGGTGATGAAGCTCCGCCGCGCGCCGACGCTCCTGCTCGTGACCGCTGTGCAGTCGCACGACCCGGTCATCGGGAAGGAGGACGTGCTCGCAGCAGCGGCCGCAACGTATGCGCTGCTCCTCGCCGCGACGGAGCGAGGGCTTGCGTCCTACTGGCGGACGCCGTCGTGCTTCCGGGAGGCTCCGGTGCGGTCCGTGGTCGGGATCGCCGACGACGAGGTGGTCGTCGCGCTCGTGCACCTCGGGCCGCCGGTGACCGATCCGCCGGCAAAGGACCGCGCGCCGGTCGACGACGTGTTCACCGTCCTGCCGTAGCGAGGAGCGTGAGCACGGCTGCATACACTTGACCGCGCGCGGGCGTGGTGGAACTGGAATACACGCCGGCTTTAGGTGCCGGTGCTCGAGAGAGCTTGGGGGTTCGAATCCCTCCGCCCGCATGAGGCGTCCCTCGGCCGAGTGTTTCGACGGCTGGTGAACGAAAGGTGGCGACAGACTTGGCGGCCGAACCTCTCGAATCCTGAGGGGTACCCCATTCAAGTGCCGGCGCGTGCTGCCGACATGTACATCAGGTCGGTTCTGCAAGTCGAAGGGGGAAAAACCTGGTGTCGGATCAACCGCTTCGCGTCCTCGTCGTCGACGACGATCGTGGGCTCTGCGAGATGTTGCGGCTCGTCCTCGAGTTGGAGGGGCTCGAGGTCGTCACCGCGAACCATGTGATCGAGGCGGAGAAGCGCCTCACCGAGGCGGTGCCCGATGTGATCGTGCTCGACATCGGCCTGCCGGGCATCGACGGCGTCTTCTATTGCGAGCGGCTGCGCGAGAGCCTCCGGACGCGCCGGCTGCCGATCATCGCGATCAGCGGGTCGGAGGAAGCCGGACGCCGCGCGCGCCTCGCAGGAGCGAACGCCGTGCTGATCAAGCCGCTCGAGCCGCTTCACCTGCTCGCGACGGTCAACAAGCTGTGCGCCGTCTCATCCGAGGACTCTCGGATCGACGGCACCCACCCGGACATCATGCGGTTGATCGAGATCGGCCAGCGCCAGCACGAGCTGCTCACGGACTCGTATCGCCAGATCCTCGAGTCGCTGCTCGACGCGCTCGAGTCGCGCGACGCCGAGACGAGCGCACACTCGCGTCGCGTCGGCGCGTACGCGACGAGGCTCACGCTCGAGCTCGACCCGTCGTTGCTCGACGACCCGACGCTCGAGTGGGGCTTCCTGCTCCACGACATCGGGAAGATCGCCATCCCCGACAGCATCCTCTTGAAGCCGGGACCGCTCGACAGCACCGAACGTCGCGCGATCGAGAAGCACCCGCTGATCGGGCACCGGCTCGTCGGCCACATCCCGTTCGTGCAGGGTCGCGGCATCGAAGTGATCCGTTCCCATCACGAGCGCTGGGACGGCCTCGGCTATCCCGACGGCCTCAAGGCCGACCGCATCCCGCCTGCTGCCCGCATCTTCCACGTCGCGGATGCGCTCGATGCGATGACCGACAAGCGCCCCTACCGCGACGCGATGCGGTGGGCCGACGCCGTCGACGAGATCCTGCGACTCCGGGAGACGCAGTTCGACCCGGACGCCGTCGACGCGCTCGTCGCGGCCGAGCCGGAGATCAAGACGAGCCACGAGAACAACCCGCCGATCGCCGCGTAGCCGTTCGTCAGGCGGAGTCGGCCGAGGCCCCGCCGGGGTTCCGGTAGTCCACCGCGCACGTCGGGCAGATCGAGTGGGTCGCAGGGGGCGGGATGCTCCGCTGCTCCCGCTGCCAGCCGCCGAACCCGGTGTGGACGCGTCCGCACCAGGCACAGGTGCGGACCAGCTCGTTGTGTCGCCGTTCGCCGTGCACCGACTCAACCTGCCATTCAAAGGGCCGTTCGTCCAGAGCGGCGAGGCGAACCGGCGCGTCCCTCGTTCGAGCCACGACCGACGGGTCGGGGAAGTCAGCCCTTCTGTCGATAGCCCGGCGCTCTGTGCGCGGCCACGATGGGCCAACTGGTGCTGGGACGAACAGAGTGGACGCGAGCGCCGGGATCACCGAAGGGACAGCGTGTCCAGCCACTGCGCCGAGTGCAGTTACTCGAGCGGCCTGTAGTGGCACGGCTGGCGGGCGTTCCGCACGGGGAATCCGGAGCTGGATGAGCCTCCGGCGCTCGCGGCCTACTCATCGCCCGCGCGGTACGAAGTGGCCCCGGTAGGAATCGAACCTACGCACGGAGCTTCGAAGGCTCCCGCTCTGTCCTCTGAGCTACGGGGCCGAGCAGCTAGAGGGTAGCTGCGAGCCGCGACGATGAGGGTGGCAGACGGGACTCGAACCCGCGACCACCGGGACCACAACCCGGGGCTCTACCAACTGAGCTACTGCCACCGCGTGGCGCCCATCGTACCGGCGGCTCGGCGCGGGCTCAGGTGCGGATGCTCTGCGGGAATCGGAAGAGGTTGTGCGGGTCGTACTTCTTCTTGACCGCCTTCAGCCTCGGCAGGTTCGCGCCGTAGTAGGCCTGCTGCCAGTTCGCGAGGTGCGGGTCGATGTAGTTGACGTACGCCGACCCGGTGACCGCCGGCTCGAGCATGGCCCGCGAGGAGTCGACCCAGGCACGGGCGCCCACGCCGCCGGCGTAGTACTGGATCGAGGCGAGCATTGCGCGGTGGACGAATGCCGTCGCCGCCGGGTTCACCCGGTTGATCGCCCCGCCGTACGCGTCGATGAGCAGTGCGCCCGAGGACGCACCGCGCGCCTCGACCACATCCGTGAACCGTGCGAGCCGGGCGGTCGATGGGATCTTCGCGAGGTAGTCCGATGCGCCCGCGAACGCGGTGTGGCCCGGCACCGAGCAGCCCGGCAGCGGATGTCCGAGGCAGCCGGCCCAGCGCCGGACGAGGTCGAGCCAGGCGGCTGTCCCCGTCGTGAGCTTCGCCGCCGGCGGGTGAAGCGACGCGAGCGCCGACTTGAGGGCGGTCTCGCTGCCGAGGTACTGGCCGAAGACCTGGACGGTCGGGCCGCCGCCACCGGATGCCAGGCGGCATAGCGCGCCGAGCGCGTCCGGCTGGTGCGGCGCCCAGCCGAGGAAGGCGGCGATCACCTCGGCCGCCTGCGCCCAGGGCCAGGTCGCGACGAAGTACGAGCCGTGGGCGACAGCATGGGTGCGGAACGTGAAGTGCGTCACGAGCCCGAAGTTGCCGCCGCCGCCGCCGCGGCATGCCCAGTAGAGATCCGGATGGTGCTTCGCGTCCGCGACGATCACCTTCCCGTCGGCGGTGACGACCTGCACCGCGAGCACGTTGTCGGAGGCGAGCCCCCAGGCGCGCGACGCGAGCCCGAAGCCGCCGCCGAGCGCGTGTCCGCCGATACCGACGCTCGGGCAGGTGCCCGCGGGAATCGCCAGCCCGTGCCGCGCGAGCCCGTTGAAGATGTTTCCGAGACGGGCGCCCGCGCCGACGAGCGCGCGCCCCTGCGAGACCGAGATGCTCTTCAACCGCCGGAGGTCGACGACCGCGCCGTTCGCGACGGTCGAATAGCCCCCGTAGCTGTGGCCGCCCGAGCGCGCCACGATGGGGACACCCGTCTTCGTCGCCCACCGGACGACCGCGGCGACGTCGGCCGCGTCGAGCGGCTGCACGACGGCGAGCGGCTTGACCGCGTCGTAAAGGCTGTCGTACTCGAGCCGCGCGAGCGCGTAGCCGGCGCCGCCGCGAGCAAGGACCGGACCGCGCACCGCGGCCGCGAGCGACTTGAGCCGAGGGTCGGTTGCCGCGAACACCCAATCGGGGACTGCGAGCGCAGCTCCCAACCCGGCGGCACGGACGAGCAGCTCGCGGCGGTTCAGCAAGTGCGTCCTACGAGAGTTACATCCGCTCCTGCGTCATGACGTCGTGTCGCTTGCGCGAGTCGCGAACGAGGCGGCGAAGCGTCTCTGCCACCTCATCTGGGTTCACGATGCTTTCCGCAACCGCCACTTTCCAACCCCTTTCCGCAGCTCCCACCTGCATCCTGAGGGACAAGCGCCGCTGCGTCTACGTCCACACGAGAGCAGGAACTACAGCTACGCCGTGCAGCTAAACATGGGTGAGTCGGTAACGATGAACGTTCGCGTAGTAGCGAATGCACCGATACCCATAGCGCCGGTACTGACGGTCGTACGCATGCGTGCAGAACTCACCTGCGCGAAGACACTTCTCGGCGCCACCGATAACCGCATGCTTGTAACCGACACTGCAGGTCTTGGCCACCATGGAAGGCGCCGAGGACGCGGTTGTGGCGTTGCCAAGGCCTACTCCTAGCGCGAAGACTGAAACGAGAAGAGCAAGAAAGCGTCGCACGCCTCGATCATCGGCGGCGGTGCGAGCTTGCCCATGGGCCGTACGGCCCCTCTCCGGTGTGGATGAGGCCTACTCGGACGCCCAATCCCCAGATCTGAGGGGCGAAGGCGTCAGCCGTCGAGCGTTTCGGGCGGTTCCGTTGGCTCGACGAGGCCCATCTGCCCGAGAAGATAAGCAAGAGCCTCCTCGGCGAAGACGTACTGGGTTCTCGACCACTCGTGAAACCGCTCCGCCGCGACGGCGGCAGGAGCGTGCCGCTCTGTCCACTCGGCGAATGCAGCAGTCTGCGTCGGCGGTCCTGGCTCCTCATATTCTCCCGACGAGGCGACCACGGATGTACCCCCCGGAGCAGCGCCGTGGAGCACCACGAGATCACTGTCTGCGATCAGGTACGTCAACACGGGTGCGGAGGCAGCTGATGCCACGTCCGTTGCGACCTGTTCAAGATCTCGCTCCCAATCCTCCGAAAGGGTCGCCCAACTCCACCCGGCGGCAGGTTTCCACGACAATGCGAAGTCGTCGTCGCCACCCGGGACGCCTTCTGGGAGTTGGCCGCGTACGCCGATCCCCTGCACCCACAGGCCCATGACGCAACCGTATCGAGCCAACCAACTGTGAGACCGAGTGAGTCAGTGCGCCCGGGAGGATTCGAACCCCCGACCAACGGCTTAGAAGGCCGCCGCTCTTCCACTGAGCTACGGGCGCCTGCCCGCAACGGTAGCTCTGTTAGCGGCGAACGCCGAAGTCGGTCGTGATGATCGTGACCGGCAGGTGGGTGAACACCCCGCTGGCGGAGGTGCTGTACACGGCGCCGATGCCGATCTCGCGCCACCGCGGATTGAGGATGTTCGCGCGGTGCGCCGGGGAGCGCATCCACATCGCAACGGCACCCGACGCGTCGACGGTCGGCGACGACCAGAGGAGGTTCTCTCCGACCCACCAACTCCGGTAGTTCGCGACGGGGTACCACCGTGCGATCCTCGCGGAGAACGACGTCCCGTCGAACGAGCTGTGGTCGAAGTAGCCGTCGTCGGCCATCTCTCGCGAATGCTGGTCGGCCGCGGCCGCGAGCCGAGCGTTGACACGGAGCGCACCGAGACCGTGGTCGGCGCGGACAGCGTTCAGCTGCTGGAGGACTCCGGACGCGAGCGACGCGACCAGCGATCCGTCTGTCGAGGGCGCAGACACGGCCGCCGGCGCGGAGACGGCGACAAGCGCCGCCGCGCAGGCGAGGACCACGAAAGGCCGGCTCCATCTGGATGCCATGGTCGGATGATCGGCGGGCACCCTCGATCGAGCTATGACCAAACGGGGGATTTAGGGCGGCGGAACCCCTGCCGGAGCGGGCCGCCGGTGCGCGAGCAGGTCGCGCACGATCACCTGGAGCGAGCCGGCCACCGGGATCGCCGCGAGGGCGCCGAGGATGCCTGCGAGCTCTGCGCCGACGAGCACGGAGACGAGCACGGCGAGAGGCGAGAGCTGAACCGTGCGCCCGTAGATCACGGGCTGCAGGAAGTGGTTCTCGAGCTGCTGGTAGACGACGAAGAACACGACGACCACGATTCCCGCGGGCACGGAGTGCAGGAAGGCGACGAGGGCGACGATGATCCCGGCCACGGTCGCACCGGCGAGCGGGATCAGGTCGAGGAACGCGACGATCAGTCCCAGCGCAACCGCATAGGGCACGCCCATGATGAGGAGCACGATCGTGATCGACGCCCCAGCGATCAGGCTAATCAGGATATTGCCGGTCACGTAGCCGCCGATCGTGCGGTAGATCTCGCCGCCGACGCGGCGCCAGCGCGGCTGCGACTCCTCGGGAAGCAGCGAGTACCCGCGCTCGACCCAGTCGCGCCCCTCGAGCAGCATGAAGAACGTCAGGAAGACGATCGTCACCGTCGCGGCGATGATCGTGATGACGCTCTTGGTGATCGAGAGCGCCGCGCCGGAGAGCCCGAGCACCTTCTTCGCGCCGCCGTTCTGCACCTGCTCGCGCACCTTCTCGACGACGTGGTACTTGCGTTCGAGGAACCCGAGGCGTCCGCGGCCGTGCGTCAGATCGTGGACGTAGTTCGGAAGCGCCTGCACGAACCCGTTGACCTCGTCGATCAGCTTCGGAATGAACGTCGCCCCGATCGCGGCGATCACGACGATCGCGATGACATACGTGAGGGCGATCGCGGGGCCGCGCTTGAGATGCCCGCGGCGTTCGATCCAGCCGACGAGCGGATCGAGTGCGAGCGCGAGGAAAAGCGCGATCACCACCCAGGCGATCACGTGCCTCGCGATCCAGACGATCTCGAGCGTCACCGCGACCGCGACTGCGATCAGCAGGACCCGCAGGATCGTGCGGGGACGCAGGTCGACCACGCGCTCCGGCGTCACGCGATCAGCTTCACGGCCGGGTCGGACGTTGTTACGGTGCAGCGGTGACCCT
>DASXDB010000267.1:0-7087 GCA_036490895.1 Gaiellaceae bacterium | reverse complement strand
GCCGGCGGCGGCGTGGATCGGCGTCCCGTAGCCGACCCCGATGTCGATCCCCTCGTGCATCCGCCCCCAGCGCCAGCCGAACGGGCTCGTCACCGGCCCTTGCACCGGCCAGATCAACCCCGCGTTCGACGGCGTCTGCGTAGGGCCGGTGTTCTGCGCCTGCGCCGCCCGGATGTGCGCGGCGATGCGCGCGCTCGCCGCCTGCAACGCGTCGATCTCGCCGGCTGCCTGGCGCTCGGCCTCGGTCAGCGTCGAGAGATCCTGGAGCTTCTGCTGCTTCGTCGAGGACAGGTCGTCGCGCGCACCGACGAGCTCGTCGCGCACGGCACGCGTCTGATCGGTTCGCGCTCGGATCACCGCGGTCTCGGCGTTCACGGTCCCGCGCAGCCGTTTCGTCTTCTTGCGCGCCGCAGTCACCTGCCGCTTCGCGCGCGCCACCGCCGCGGAGACGGCCCGGTCCTGGGCGTTGATTTCGCTGAGCGCCTGCACGCGGTCGATCGCATCCTGGATGCTGTGGGACCCGAAGAGGATGTCGAGCGTGGTCGGGTCGTCGGACTCGTAGATGTCGACGAGGCGCTTGTTCAGCACGTCGAGCGACCTGCGGTACTCGCCGCGGAGCGTCGTCAGGCGGTCGGTCTGGACGTTGAAGAGCGCGTTCAAGGCGTCGAGGCGCTTCTGGTGCAGCGCCAGATCCTCCTCGAGCGTCGTCAGCCGAAGCGAGACATCCCCCACGCGCGTCTCGAGTGCCCTGATCCGTGACGTGTAGTCGTCGACCTGGCTGCGAAGCGTCCGCTCCTTCTGCCGCTGCCCCGTCAGGGTGTTCTGCAGCGTGGCGATCTGCGAGTCGAGCTGGTGCTTCCGGCCCGCGTCGTCCCCGAACGCCGGTGTCGCCACTGCAAGCAGAAGCAGGAGTGCGAGCCCGACTCGCCTCATAGGGAGAGTTTCACGTTCGGATCGGCTACTCCTGCGACGAATCGAGCGCGCGGAGGGCGGCCGCCGCCGCCTGGCGGAGCGGGCCGACCAGCTCGCGATAGTCGGCGTCGTCGACCTTGCCGGTGCGATGGTCGAACTCGAGCTCTTTGAGCGCTGCGAGGGCGCGGTCACGCGCTTCGACGAGCGCGAGGTGCTGCTCTTCGGCGTCCGTCGGGGCGTCGAGCCGGTCGTCGGCGACGACGGGCTCGCGCAGGAATGGCATGGCCACGAGCACCACCACGGCGGCCGCGAGGAGGAGACCGACGACGATCACTGCGCTATGCCGACGCAGCGGGTGCAAGTCGCGCGACGAGCCGCCGCTGCTCGCGGGCATCCGGCCAGAGCGCGACGGCCGACCCGAACAGGAACACGATCCCGGCGATCCAGATCAGATTGATGAGCGGCTTCACGAGCACCTGCACGAAGATCAAGCCGGTCTTGGGGTGTGCCTCGTCGACGATCACGTAGAGATCCTCCCCGCGCAGCCAGTCGGTCTTGATGCCGACCTCACGGGACGGCTCCGGCGGATTCACGTACTGGTTGTCGCCCGAGCTGATCGTCCCGCTCCACGGGCCGGTCACGTCGAGATGCGCTCGCGTCTCGGTGACGTTCGGCTTCGGATCGACGGTGACCCCACGGTTTGTGAGCGTGTAGCCGGCGAGCGTCATCGACTGGCCGAGCGCAAGGCGGCGCTCGACGGAGCTCGAGTACGCGCTCGAGCCGGCGATCCCGATCGCGAGCAGCACGACGGCGGCATGGACGACGTACCCGCCGTAGCGCCGCCGGTTGCGCGATACGAGCGTCCAGAGCGACCCCGTCGCCCGCGTCCCGCGCACGAGCTCGACCACGATCGTCGCGAGCACGAACGCGGAGAAGGTATACGCGATCAGGCCCGGGCTCGAGGACCCGGCACCGGCCGCGACGAGGGCGGCACCGGTCACGACGGCGGCCACGATCGGCCAGGTGAGCGTCCGCGCCAGGCCGCGAAGGCTGGTCTTGCGCCAGGCGATCAGCGGCCCGATGCCCATCAGGAGCAAGAGCGGCAGCCCGAAGGTGCGCAGGAAGAAGTCGTAGTACGGCCGCCCGATCGTCCGCGTCTCGCCCTTGAAGAGCTGCGTGACGATCGGGAACAGGACGCCCCACAGGATCGTCAGGCAGAGCGCGACGAGCAGCAGGTTGTTGTAGAGGAACGCGGCTTCACGCGACAGCGCCGACTCGAGCTTCGTCTTCGCCTTGAGCAACGGCAGGCGCCACATGATCAGTGCGAGCGAGAAGATCGACGAGATGACGACGAACGCGAGGAACCACGGCCCGATCGAGCTCTTCGCGAACGAGTGGATCGAGTTGACGACGCCCGAGCGCGTGAGGAACGTGCCGAACACCGACAGCTCGAACGCAAGCGCGACGAGCACCATGTTCCAGACTTTCAGCATGCCTTTGCGCTCCTGGACCATCACCGAGTGCAGGAACGCGGTCGCTGCGAGCCACGGCATCAGCGCGGCGTTCTCGACCGGGTCCCAGGCGTAGTAGCCGCCCCAGCCGACCTCGACATACGCCCAGTGCGCGCCGAGCAGCTGCCCGAACCCGAGGAACGCCCACGCTGCGAGCGTCCACCGGCGTGTGGCGACGATCCAGCGCTCGTCTGTCCGTCCGGAGAGCAGCGCGCCGGCAGCGAACGCGAACGGCACGGAGAGTCCGACGTAGCCGAGGTACAGCATCGGCGGGTGCGCGACCATGTATGGGTTCTGCAGGCTCGGCGTCAGCCCGGCGCCGTCGAACGGCGCGGTCTGCGTGTCGAACGGGCTCGCGACCGCGACGAGCACGAACGAGAAGAACATCGCGATGCCGGCGATGACGGGCACGACCCACGCGGTCAGGTCGCGCAGCAGACGCCTGTTGATCGCGACGGCGAGTGCGCCGTAGCCCGTCAGGACGAGCAGCCAGAGGAGGAGCGAGCCCTCCTGCCCGCCCCAGAACGCGCTGAGCGCGTAGGCAACCGGGAGATGACGGTTCGTGTGTGCGGCGACGTACGTGAACGTGAAGTCGTGCCGCACGAGCGCGGTCGCGAGCACCGCCGCGGCGATGAGCGTCGAGGCGAAGCTGCAGTAGAGCGCGTTGCGCGCGGATGCGGCGAGCCGGCGCTCGTTTCGCCGTGCGGCAATGCCGCCGGCGACGAGTGAGTAGACCGCCAGGCCGAAGGTGACGACGAGCGCCGCGCGGCCGAGGTCGGCCATCAGCTAGGGGCGGAGGTGTACTTCGATGGGCACTTGGTGACGATGTCGGTGCCCTGCAGCCGGCCGTCGGCATATGTGCCGCTGACGACGACGCTGCGACCGACGCGGAACAACGGCGGCGGCGCAGTCCCGTGGTAGACGACGTCGACGCGCTTCGCGCTGTGGCCCTGCGGATCGACGAGCTGGAATCGCAGACCGGAAGCGCCGTGCGAATCGCCGTCGAGCTTCCCGACGACGGTGCCGACGATCGACAGCTTCCCGGACTTCCCCTGAATCTGGCTGGGGGTCAGCGTCGGGATCGAATGACCAGCGATCGCCGTGTAGACGAGGAAGATGGCGAGCACGCCCGCAACCGCGAGTGCGACGACGAGCCGCGCCGGACTGCGCGTTGGCACAACCGAAGGTTAGCGAGCGTCAGACGTCTGCGTGCTCGGTCTGCTTGCGCGCCGGGACGCGATAGCCGTGATCGGCACAAAGGGAGCCGGGCGAGTCCTCGGTGAGCGCGTCGCAGTAGCCCTTGCCGTACGCGGCCCGCATGAAGGCGGCAACGACGTCGAGCGACCACTCGTTGATTCCTGCCGCTTCGCGCCAGAGATCCGACAACCGCAGGTCGATATCGAGTTCGAGCAAATCGATACGAGATGGGTGCTGGGCCATGCGATCAGGGTAGGAACGGGGTCGGACGGACTACCGTTACCCGTCTCGATGCGTCAAAAGCTCCACTTCGGGCCGTCGATCGACGGCGCGGTCAACGAGCCGGAGGAGGTCGTCGACGCCTTGGTGGCACGCGGGCTGACCGCCTGCGAGGTTCCTCCGTCCGGGCGGTTCTGGAACAACTACGAGGCCGCGACGCAGCTCGGCGAGCTCGCCGACGTGAACGGGATCGCGCTGTCGCTGCACGCACCGATCGCCGGCTTCATGGGTCATGCCGAGCGCGGGAAGAAGCTGAACATGGCGTTCGGGATGCTCGACCACTCGGCCGGCATCGCCAAGGCGGCAGGTGCGGAAGTCGTGGTGTTCCACCCCGGGTTCCTGCTCAACCGGTCGCGCGAGGACGCGATCGACGCCGTCGTCGAGCAGCTCGGCGAGCTGCGTGCGCGCCTCGAGAAGAAGGACCGACTGGTCCCGTTCGGGGTCGAGGTGATGGGACGCGTGCGCGACCTCGGGTCGATCGACGACGTCTGCGCGATCGCGTCGCGGGTGGACTTCGTGCAGCCCGTGCTCGACTTCGCGCACATGCATGCGACGTCCGACGGCGCCTTCCTCGACGCCGACACCTTCGCGGACGCGCTCGCGAAAGCCGATGCGGTCATGTCGCCTGACCAGCCCTTTCACATCCACTTCTCGGACATCCAGTACGCGAACCGGAACGAGACGAAGCACCTCCCCTATGGAGCCGGCACGCTGCGCGCCGAGCCGCTGCGCGAGGCGCTCGAGCGGTTCGAGCGCCCGGCGACGGTTATCTCCGAGTCACCGGACGCCGCATCGACCGATGCGATCAAGCTCGTCCTCGGTGCGTAGCTAGGCTCAGCTCGTGCTCGATCCGAAGGTTTTCAAGGCGTATGACGTCCGTGGGATCTACGGCGCGGAGCTCGACGAAGAGGGCGCGTATGCGATCGGCCGCGCCTACGTCGAGCAGTTCTCACCGACGACCATCGCGGTCGGTCGCGACATGCGCGTCTCCGGGCCGTCGATGGCGGAGGCCGTCCGGCGCGGCGCCGCCGACGGCGGGGCGACGGTTCTCGACATCGGGATGGTCGGCACGGAGGTGCTGTATTTCGCGGTCGGGGAGCTCGGCCTCGACGGCGGGATCACCGTGACCGCGTCGCACAACCCGAAGGAGTACACGGGGATGAAGATCGTGCGCGCGGGCGCGCTGCCGGTCGGAGGCGAGTCCGGGCTGCTGGACGTCCGGGACCGAGCGCTCGCCGAGAACTGGGCCGACGCCGAACCGGGAGACATCCGGGACGAGGACGTCTGGTCGGGTTTCGTCGACCGTGTGCTGTCGTTCGTCGACGTGTCTTCGCTGCGCCCGCTGCGGATCGTGATCGACGCCGCCAACGGGATGGCCGGTGCGATGCTGGCGCCGGTGCTCGACCAGCTGCCGATGCTCGACGTCGTTCGCTGCTACTTCGAGCCGGACGGCACCTTCCCGAATCACGAGCCGAACCCTCTGCTGCCCGAGAACCGCGAGTTCATCGTGGGAAAGACGCGCGAGGAAGGCGCGGACTTCGGGGTCGCGTTCGACGGCGACGCCGACCGGTGCTTCTTCGTCGACGATAGCGGGGAGTTCGTGCCCGGTGACTTCACGACGGCGCTCTTCGCAGAGACGATCCTCGGACGGGAGGGCGGCGGCAAGGTGATCTACGACCTGCGTGCGTCATGGGCGGTGCCGGAAGCGATACGCGCCGCCGGCGGCGAGCCGCTCATGAACCGCGTCGGCCACGCGTTCATCAAGCAGCGCATGCGAGAGGAGCACGCGGTCTTCGGCGGCGAGGTGTCGGCGCACTATTACTTCCGCGACTTCTCGCAGGCGGACTCCGGGACGATCCCGTTCCTGCTCATGTGCGACCTCGTTTCGAGACGCGGGAAGCTGAGCGAGGTGCTGGCCCCCCTCCGCGAGCGCTACTTCATCACGGGCGAGATCAACACGCCGGTCGCGGACGTGCCGGCAAAGCTTCGTGAGCTCGAAGAGGTGTACGGCCGCCAGGGCGCGGTCTCACACCTGGACGGGCTGTCCGTCGACGCCGACGGCTGGCATTTCAACGTGAGGCCGTCGAACACGGAGCCGCTCCTTCGCCTGAACCTCGAAGCACTGTCGCAAGGGCTGATGGAAGAGAAGCGCGACGAGGTGCTCGCTCTGATCCAGGCGTAAGGACGGCGGCATGGCCGAGCGATGCCGCACATCAAACGGTGTCAGACACCTTCAAGGTGTCTGACACCTCTTCGAACTGCGCTTCGCGCTGGCGTCATTCTGGAACTCAGGCGCAGGCGAGCGCGAATCTCGATTCCCGTTCCGCTCTCGGCGATAGGTCGCCTGCCCAGCACCGTCGAGGGATTCATGAAGTTCCGCGAAGATGGTGGGCGTGGGATGGGAGGCACTGGATCAGTGGGGTGACGACATCGCTCGGATCGAACGGCTCACTGGCGGAGGCGTCAACGAAGTGTGGAGTGTGCGCGTCAACGGGCAGCTCGTCGTTGGTCGGCTCGGCAGACGCAGCGATGCCGACTTAGGGTGGGAGACCGAGCTGCTGCGGCACCTCGACCGTGGAGGGATGACGGTGCCGGTGCCGATCCCGACCACGGAAGGTCGCTACTTCGCCGACGGCCTGGTGATGATGACCTACGTGGAGGGCCGACCGGCCGAAACGGAGGCCGACTGGCGTCGTGTCGCCGACACGTTCCGCCAGCTGCACCGATTGACGCAGGGCTGGCCTCAGCGTCCGGGGTGGCGATCGTCGATTGACCTCCTGCACGAGGAAACCGGGACGAAGATCGATCTCGGCGCGATGCCGCCGGAGGGTGTCGTTCGATGTCGAGCGATTTGGGCGCGGCTCACCGGACGGGAGCGGTGCGTCGTCCACGGTGATCCCACGCCGGGCAACATCCGCATGACTGCGGATCGGGTCGGGCTGATCGACTGGGACGAGTCGCGCGTCGACGTCCCCGACCTCGACCTGGTGTTGCCCTACAACGCCGCCGATCTCGACGACGACACGCACGACGTTGCCGCGCAAGCATGGGCCGCTTGGGACGCCGCCCTCTGCTACACCAGCGGGTATCACGAGTTCGCAGCCGGGCGGCTCGCTGAAGTCCGAGCGGTCTGAGTTCTAACGGCGGACTGAGGACCGCCAAGAGCGGCCCGCGCTTCTCGATTCGCG
>DASXDB010000266.1:0-2490 GCA_036490895.1 Gaiellaceae bacterium | reverse complement strand
GCGAGACGATCCGCTCACTCGAGTCCGACCACGATGTGCAGATCGACATCGAGGAAGACGGGACGATCCTCGTCTACGCGACCGAGGGCACGAAGGGCGACGCTGCGATCGCTGCGATCAGGGCGCTGACCAAGGAGCCGGAGGTCGGCGACGAGTACACCGGCCGCGTCGTCAAGACGACCGACTTCGGTGCGTTCGTCGAGCTGAAGAAGGGCACCGACGGCCTGCTGCACGTCTCGAACGTCGGGCCGGGGCGCGTCAACCACATCGAGGACGTGATCCAGCGCGGTGACATCCTCGACGTGCTCGTGCAGGAGGTCGACAAGGCCCGCGGCCGCATCGGCCTCAAGCTCGTCCAGAAGCACGAGAACGGCGGCTTCGTCTCGCCGGAGGAGCTCGTCGAGCGGGCGAAGGACGCCCCGCCCCGCGAGCCTCGCGAGGACCGCCCGCGCCGGGACGGCGACCGCGGTCGCGGTCGCGGCGGCCCGCGCCGGGACCGCCAGGAGTCGCGCGCCGAATAAGAACCGCCGCCCGCAAGGGTGTCTGACACCATCGGTGTCAGACACCTATGCGAGCTCCGCCAACTCTTTCCGACGGCGTGGTCGTCCTCCGCGAGTTGCGGGAGGGCGACCGCGCCGTCGTACTTTCGACGATGCGCGACTCGCTCGTCGCGCAGTGGCTGAACATGCCGCGCGCTCCGACGGACCGCGACTTCGACTCGCTCGTCCGGCTCGCGCACAACGGACGCTTAACCGGCGATCGCTTCGACTTCACCGTCACGGAGGCGGATTCCGACGTCTCAGTCGGTGCAGTGATCGCGTCGAGACGCCACCGCGAGAACTACGAGGTCGCGTACCTTGCAGGACCGGACGGGCGGGGTCGCGGGGTGATGACGCGTGCGGTGCGGCTCGTCTGCAACTGGCTCTTCACCGCCGGCGTCGGACGCATCGAGGTGCGAACGCATCCGGACAACGGGCCCTCGCAGCGTCTCGCAGAACGCTGCGGGTTCCAGCGCGAAGGGCTTGAACGCAAGTCGATCTGGCTCCACGGCCAACGCGCCGACGCGATCGTCTGGTCGCTCCTGCCGAACGATCCACGTTGACGATCCACTCGCTACGCGACCGCGCGCTGTACGTGACGCCGATCCGCGTCGTGCTGGGAGTCGTGTGGCTGTCCGCGGCGCGGATCGCCGGGACGCCGGGGACGGGTGCGCTGCTCGCGTTCGCCGGCGGCGCATTCGTGACCGTCTTCACGCTCTTCAACGACCCGCGGTCGCGGTTCCTGCCGCGCGGCGAGGCGAAAGTCGCTCCCGCCGACGCGTCGATCGCGGGCCCGGTGCGCCAGGCCATGCACGCGACGCTGCCGAGCACGGTCGGCGTGTCGGCGCTCGCCGCCGTCTCCCTCGCGTTCCAGCCGACGCTGTCCGCGCTCCTCGGCGGCATCTCGGCGGGGCTCGGCGTGGCCGGAGCGCTGTACGCGCTTCGCGCCGATCCGAGCCTCTTCGTGGAGCCGAAGTCGGGCGTCGTGTACCGCCGGACCTAGAGCGCACTACGCTACGCGCGTGCAGGACTGGCGGCTGACCGAGCTCGACTCGGGCGAACGGATCGTGTCGGAGCGGCTCGACCACGTCCGGTCCGCGGCAGTCGGGTACTGGATCGGCGCCGGCTCACGCGACGAGGAGGCGGGGGAGGCCGGCGTCACCCACTTCATCGAGCATCTTCTCTTCAAGGGCACCGGCACGTACTCGGCAGTCGAGATCGCCGAGATCTTCGACGGCCTCGGCGGCGAGCTGAACGCGGCGACGTCGCGCGAGCACACGCTCGTCTATGCGCGGGTACCGGACCATCACCTCGAGACGGCGATGGACGTGATGGGCGACATGGTGTTCGCGCCGACGTTCGCCGACCTCGACTCCGAGCGCGAAGTCGTGCTCGAGGAGATCGCGATGTACGAGGACGCGCCGCAGGACCTCGTGCACGACCTGATCGCCGAGGCGGTGTTCGGCGACCACCCGCTCGGCCGCCCCGTGATCGGGACCGCAGACGTGATCTCGTCGATCCCGCGCGACGCGATCGCCGGCTACCACGACTCGATGTACGTGCCCGCGAACATCGTCGTCGCCGCGGCGGGGAACATCGAGCACGAGCGCGTGGTCGAGCTCGTCGAGCGTGCGCTCGAGCGGCGCAGCGAGAATGTCGCGTCGCGGCTCAACGTCAGGCCGCCCCTCGTGCAGCCGCCGCCCCCGCGGCTGCGATTCCAGCAGAAGGACACCGAGCAGTACCACGTGTGCCTCGGCGCGCCCGGCATCTCGCGGTCCGATCGCCGCCGCTTCGCGGCGTCGCTGCTCGATGCGATCCTGGGCGGCTCGGCGTCGTCGCGGCTCTTCCAAGAGATTCGCGAGAAGCGCGGGATGGCGTACTCGGTCTACTCGTTCGTCTCGCAGTACACGGACACCGGCCAGATCGGCGTCTATCTCGGCACGCGCGAGGA